>CAMDCQ010000186.1 GCA_945890595.1 Chitinophaga pinensis | reverse complement strand
TTATTACTTTCAAACATTTTATCTATTTTACCCTGCAATGCTGCTTTTGCTTCGCTAGATTTCATAGTATCCAAGGATGCATACATGTCACGTAAACGAGAAAGACCCGCTGCATATCGTGTAAATTCAACCCCATAAATAGCTTCACCAAAATATGTTTGCGCTAATATTTTCTCATCGTACACTTTATAGGCATCTTGGTACATGGTTAACACTTGACCAAATTTTGCTTTGCGTGCAGCATCACCACTGTTTACCCATTGCGTAAAAGCAGCTTCTTCTGCTCGTTTTTTGCTTTCTACATTCAGTCTTTTCAAACCTCTTGTTTGTCCAATAAAGTATTTCCAGTAGTTGGCTACTTGAGCGTGCTTAGCGGCATACATTAAGTCTACAGCCTCGTCTTGCGCTTGGTATTTTTCGTAGATATCTAATTTTGTTCTTCTTATTTTTACACGTGCAGGTTGGTCAATATCTGTCGCATTTTTTACACCGTAAGATGATAAATAACGATCTGTACTTCCTGGGAATCCCCAGATCATCGCAAAATCGCCTTGTTCTACTCCTTTTAAACTTACCGGTAAATGGTGTTTTGGTGTATAAGGAATATTGTCTACAGAATAATCTTTGGTTGCTTTATTTTCTTTGCTGGCATAGACTCTAAACATAGAGAAATCTCCTGTATGACGAGGCCACATCCAGTTATCCGTATCTCCTCCGAATTTACCTACGCTTTCTGGTGGAGTTCCTACCAATCTCACGTCACCAAATACTTCATACACGTACGCGAAGTATTTATTACCCGCAAACATTTCTTTGATGTCGACACTATATGCACCTGACTCACTGTATTCTTTTTTAAGCGCTTCAGATTTTTCAGCAACAACACCGGCTCTTTCTTCTTCCGTAGCTTTTGCAGATACACCACCCAACACTTGGTCTGTGATGTCTACAATTTTCACTAAGAATGAAACACTAAAACCTGCTGGCTTTTCGTCTGCTTTTGTTTTCGCCCAGTAACCATTTTTCAAGTGATTAGCAGTGGTTGTACTTAACTTTTGAATAGCAGAATAACCACAGTGATGATTGGTTAAAATAAGACCTTGGTTACTAATAACCTCACCTGTACAGAATCCAGATCCTAAACGAACTATGGCATCTTTCATACTGCTGTTGTTAATGCTATACACCTGCTCAGGTGTCATGGTAAGACCAAGTCGCTGCATTTCAGCATAATTATTGGTAAGCAATGCGGGAATCCACATTCCTTCGTCTGCCTTGGCAAACTGGTTGCTTATTACGAAAGCAAAACCTAAAATAAGTGTAACTATTTTTTTCATTGATTGATTATAAAAGTGCCACAAATCTCTATTTTCTGAGATATTATCCTAATGTTATCGGATAAAATATCCGTATATACAGACCAGTGTCCTATGATAATGCAATGCCTAGATGACATTTTGATGAAACAACCGCTATAAATCACGTTAAGTCATTCGCATCATTTCAAAAACTTTACCTTTGCCACAATGTATTACAACGACATACTCGAAACCATAGGAAATACGCCGCTCGTTAAATTAAACAAAGTAACTGCTGAGCTTCCGTGTTTGGTTCTAGCTAAGATAGAAACTACCAATCCGGGCAACTCAGTAAAAGACCGTATGGCGGTTAAAATGATTGAAGATGCAGAAGCAGATGGTCGTTTAAAACCTGGAGGAACTATTGTAGAAGGTACCAGTGGGAACACAGGAATGGGCTTAGCTATAGCTGCCGTTGTAAAAGGATACAAATGCATTTTTGTAACCACAGACAAGCAAAGTAAAGAAAAAGTAGATGCGTTAAAATCAGTAGGTGCAGAAGTAATTGTGTGCCCAACCGATGTAGAACCCACCGATGCACGCTCTTACTATTCGGTAAGTAAGCGATTGGGAAGCGAAATACCCAATGCGTGGTATGTCAATCAATACGACAACCCGAGCAACACGCAAGCGCATTATGAAAGTACTGGCCCCGAAATTTGGGAACAATCAGAAGGTAAAATAACACACTTTGTGGCTGGAGTTGGAACAGGTGGTACTATTAGCGGAGTAGGAAAATACTTAAAAGAGAAAAATCCTGCCATACAGTGTTGGGGAATAGATACCTATGGTTCTGTATTTAAAAAATATAAGGAAACTGGCATTTTTGATGCGAAAGAAATTTATCCCTACATCACAGAAGGCATCGGAGAAGATATTTTACCTGAGAATGTAAACTTCGATACGATTGATCACTTTGAAAAAGTAACCGATAAAGATGGACTACTTTGGCAACGTAAACTAGCCCGAGAAGAGGGCATAATGGTTGGAAACAGTGCAGGAAGTGCCGTAAAAGGAATACTTCAATGTGCTCACATGCTAAAACCTACCGATGTAGTAGTGGTTTTATTTCATGACCATGCTACCCGTTATATGGGCAAAGCTTTTAATGATGAATGGATGAAAGAACGTGGTTTTTTGGATAGCAAACCCAAAACCGCTGAGGACATGATTAGTAACCACAGACACTTGCCTATGCTTACCGTGTTTGAATCAGATCGCGTAAAAGTAGCTTTCGACTTAATGGAAAAGCACGGAATATCACAACTTCCCGTTGTAAATATGCATGGAGATTATGTAGGATCTGTAAATGACAATCTGCTTCTTTCTCAACTTTTAAAAAATCCTGAACTCGCTACTCAAAAAATAAGTGATGTAATGCACGCCAGTTTCCCGATGGTAGACGCCTCTGCTCCTATTGATAAGATTTCTTCGTTAATCAATAAAGATAACCCAGCAGTTCTGGTAAAAGATTTGAGCGGCGCTGTTCATATTTTAACCAAATATGACTTGATTGGGGCTTTGTCCAGCTAACTATTTTTTGATTAAATTACTTGTGTTCGTCCCCACTCTAAGTAAGGACGGAAAGCTGTAAAATGCCACTGAGACGAATTTAAGCGTCTATCTCTTATCCATAAAAAAAGCCCCTCAACCACCGAAGTGATCAAAAGGCCTTTAAAAATTATGGGTATTTACTCTCGAGATTACTACAACGTATTCACGTTATTTAAATCTGCGAAAGCTTGTTCTAATCGTGTTACAAAGGTTTTTTCACCTTCTCTCATCCATAAACGTGGATCGTAGTATTTCTTGTTTGGAACGTCATCGCCATCTGGATTTCCTATCTGCGTCATGAGATAATCTTTTTTAGCCAATACATAATCTCTTGTTCCTTCGGTAAAGGCAAATTGTAAATCCGTATCTATGTTCATTTTGATCACTCCATACGAAATTCCTTCTCTTATTTCTTCTACTGTTGAGCCTGACCCACCGTGAAAAACAAAATCAACTGGGTTATGATCTGTACTGAATTTCTCTTGTACATAATCTTGCGAATTTTTTAAAATAATAGGAGTTAACTTCACATTACCTGGTTTATACACCCCGTGTACATTGCCAAATGCGGCAGCTATAGTAAATCGTGGACTAACTTTCATGAGTTCCTCATAGGCAAATGCAACCTCACTTGGTTGTGTGTATAATTTACTGCTATCTACATCGCTGTTATCAACGCCATCTTCTTCACCTCCTGTTATTCCAAGCTCAATCTCCAACGTCATTCCCATTTTGCTCATGCGCTCAAGGTATGTTTTACAGATTTCAATGTTTTCTTCTATAGACTCTTCAGATAAGTCAATCATGTGAGAACTGTACAAAGGTTTACCTGTTTCCGCAAAATGTTTCTCACTTGCATCAAGCAAACCGTCAATCCAAGGAAGTAATTTTTTAGCGGCATGGTCTGTATGCAAAATAACCGTTGCTCCGTATGCTTTTGCCAACTCATGAATGTGTTTAGCGCCAGATATACCACCTAATATAGCAGATTGCTCATTGGCGTTACTCAAACCTTTACCTGCAAAAAACTGAGCTCCACCATTGCTAAATTGGATGATTACCGGTGCATTTAATTTTGCGGCGGTTTCCATTACTGCATTTACGGTACTGCTGCTCGTTACGTTAACGGCTGGCAATGCGTAATTATTTGCTTTAGCGTGTTGAAAGATGGCTTGTACCTCGTCTCCTGTGGCAACTCCTGGTTTGATGTTGTGACTCATAATTGGTTTTTATTCTTGGGGCAAATTTATGATTTTAAATAGCAATGTCAATTTTCAATAGTAATGATCAATTGAATTTATTCAAAACCCCTAATAAAACTGATTTTGCGCCATTCCAGGAACACGCCATTGTAGGAACACGCCTCTG
>CAMDCQ010000185.1 GCA_945890595.1 Chitinophaga pinensis | reverse complement strand
GTTCCGTTTGTGGATGACGACGATTGGTAGCAGATTAGTATAGAACACTATAAAATCCCGTTCACTTTAGTGACGGGATTTTTTTTGCACCTGTAATCGATTCTGTTTAGGTGGATTCACATAAAATGGGAAAACAGTAAGGTCTTAATGGATTTTTGAGCGTATTAATTGATTGTCTTACTCTTCAAATAGTTCTACTTTTTTGGTTTGCGTAATTAGGTCTGTAAACTTGCCCTTGTATTTAGTAGCTCTCACAATATGGTTATCAATCCAATGATAGTTGCCTCCACGTGGTTTGCCGTATAAAACACCATGGTGTTTAAAACCGTGTTTAGCAAGCCAGGTTTCGGTTACCTCTTTGTGGTCTAATGTGCGCGAGGTGAAGAAAGTAATAATATGCCCTTGCTCATACCAGCGGTTTAAGGTTTCTAGGGCATCGGCAAATGGTTGGCAAGTCGCCATTCTCTCAGGTTCTTCATTGGGAACATCTTCAGTTATTGTTCCATCAATGTCAATTAGGTAATTTTTTACCTCTTCGGGTAATTGAGGACTGATGAGATTGCCATTTTCATCCAATAATTTTTTAAGTTGGGGTTGCTCAGACATATCTCACAAAATTAGGAGAATCTGGTTGCAACGTAAAGCTATCTTAAGGCAGTTAATGCACCTGTTATCCTCTTTTTGAGCTAAATTAATAGTTGTTAGTAGTCATAAAACCAACGTATTACGATTATTTAAGTAGTAAAAATACATGAAATAAAAAACCGAATATGCAATAGCAAAACAATGTACTACAATTGTTCGTAAACAGAATGTACGAAGTGTACATGTTTAAAATGCAACTTAACACGGAATGAAATAATCAATGCTCACGGAAAAATATAAAAAACCGCCTCGTAAAATTAGAATCGGAATATGGCTTTTGTCTTCATCCTGCGGGGTGAGCAACAACTGTACGTTTACAAAGATTTGAAATAGACCCATAGTTACCCGTTTTACATTTAATTTGCCCCTACTTTGGCTTCATTTACACACAAACAAAAGGCATACATTCAGCTACATATAGCCGTATTTTTATTTGGATTTACCGCTATTTTAGGCAAACTTATTACTTTAGAGCAAACAGCACTGGTATGGAATCGCCTTTGGATTGCCATTGTTGGACTATTATTTATACCCGGAGCGTTATCAGGCATACGAAAAATAAAACGAATAAATATTCTTCGATTTTCGGGTATTGGTGTCATTGTAGCATTGCACTGGCTCACTTTTTACGGTAGTATAAAGATCGGGAACAGTGCCTCAGTTACCTTGGCCTGTCTGGCGACTTCTACCCTATTCACCTCGTTACTTGAACCCCTGATAACAAAATCTAAATTTCAATGGATTGAATTACTTTTGGGTCTGCTCGTAATTGTAGGTATAATTTTCTTGAGCGGAGTAGGAAAAACCTACTATCTCGCAATAGCCGTGGGACTTGCCTCTGCTTTATTAGCTTCTTTGTTTTCCGTGTACAATAAGAAATATATAACGGGACAAAATTCAATATCAGTGACGATTATAGAACTGGGTGCAGGCTTCTTATGTATATCACTGTGCTACCCCATATTACAACATTATTTACCACAAACTCAGTGGTTTCCCGTTGGTAAAGATTGGTTGTGGCTCATTGTTCTTGGCTTATTTTGTACCAGTTTAGCATTTGCACTTGCGGTAGAATCACTTAAAGAATTGACGGCATTTGTTTCTAATTTAAGTATTAACCTAGAACCCGTTTACGGAATACTGCTCGCCATATGGTTGTTAAATGAAGATGCGGATTTAAATGATGATTTTTATATCGGAACCAGTATTATACTTATTTCAGTCGTATTACATCCGCTTTTATCCAAGATTCAAAATAGAAAGACCAAGGCGTAATATTCTTAGGCTTATCTTAACTTTGCCCCATGCCTAAAAGACATCTCATAACGTGTGCACTTCCTTATGCTAACGGACCTATTCATATAGGCCATATAGCAGGTTGTTTTTTGCCTTCTGACATTCACAATAGATTTTTGCGAATGAAAGGCAAAGATGTTTTATTTGTGTGTGGTACAGACGAACACGGTGTACCCATAACCTTAAAGGCGAAAAACGAAGGAAAAACGCCACAACAAGTGGTGGATGAAAATCATATTATCATCGCAAAAGGGCTAAAAGATTTTGGAATTCACTTTGATACGTTTAGTAGAACAACAAATGCCTTGCACCACGAAACGGCACAAGCTTTTTTTAAGAATTTGTATGACAAAGGTGTTTTTACCGAAGATGTGACCGAACAGTTTTACGATGAAGAGGCCAAGCAATTTTTAGCAGACAGATACATTACAGGAACATGTCCTAATTGCGGATACGATAATGCGTATGGAGACCAGTGCGAAAAATGTGGTAGAGCAAGTAGTCCCTCAGAATTGCTTAAACCTCGTTCTGCGCTTACAGGCAATAGCCCTATTTTAAAGGAAACTAAAAACTGGTACTTACCCTTGGATAAGTTACAAGATGAATTTTTAAACGAATGGGTAGAAAGTAGAAAAAGCAGTTGGAAATCAAGTGTTTACGGACAGTGTTATAGCTGGTTAAAAGAAGGCTTGAAGCCAAGGGCTATGACACGTGATTTAGATTGGGGTGTGCCAGTTCCGGTAAAAGATGCAGAAGGCAAGGTAATGTACGTGTGGTTTGATGCACCCATTGGCTATATCACGGCTACCAAAGAAGCTGCAGGAGCAGATTGGGAAAAATGGTGGATGGATCCAGAGACTGAACTCACTCATTTTCTGGGCAAGGACAATATTGTTTTTCATACGATTATTTTCCCTGCTATGTTACATGCACATGGCGATTTTATAGTGCCGACTAATGTGCCGGCCAATGAGTTTTTAAATCTAGAGGGCGACAAGATTTCTACCAGTAGAAATCATGCGATATGGTTGCATGAGTATGTAGAGGATTTTCCGGGTAAAACGGATGAGCTTCGCTACGCTCTTAACAGCATTTTACCAGAAACAAAAGATGCCGATTTTACATGGAAAGACTTTCAAGCGAAGGTAAATAATGAGCTAGTGGCTATCTTAGGTAATTTTGTAAATAGAGTAATGGTGCTTACAGATAAGTATTATGACGGAGTGGTTCCTTTGGGCTCCAATACGCTTGATTTTACAGGTAGTAAAGTAAAGATTGACGAGGCATTGGCTGGATTTAACCAGCGCCAAGGATTGGAGTATTACATGGAAATAGCGAGAAGTGGTAATAAGTATTTACAAGATACAGAACCCTGGAAATTAGTCAAAGACGAGGCGAATAGTCAAGTGGTGGCTGATTGTCTTTTTACGTGTATAAACGTGGTTAAGGAGATTGGAAATTATGCGCAGATATTCTTGCCTGAAACAGCGAACAAAATACTCGGGTTGCTAAATTTAACTAGTTACCAAGAGGAGATTAAAGTCGGACATAAACTCAATAAACCGTCGCTTTTATTTGAAAAAATAGAAGATGAACTCATTGCCATACAAATGGAAAAATTGCAAAAGCCTAAAGCCCAAGAAGTAATTTCCGTAGCGGAAGAAAAAACGGTGGCAGCTGTAAAATCAGAAATAGTATATGATGATTTTGCGAAATTAGATATTCGAGTAGCAACGATTGTAGCTGCCGAAAAAGTTAAAAAAGCAGATAGATTGTTGCACATTACCTTAGATTTAGGTTGGGAGACACGAAGCGTTGTAAGCGGTATTGCGGCCCATTTTTCACCGGAGGATATTGTGGGACAGCAAGTAACTTATTTAGCGAACTTAGCTCCTCGCACCTTAAAGGGAATAGAAAGCAGCGGAATGATATTGATGGCGGAAGATGCCGATGGTAAGCTCAAATTTGTATCTCCAGCAGACCATACTGCTCCTGGGAGCAGTATTGCTTAAGCTTTTCTTTCATAGGAAGAGATCAAGGATTATTCGGCCTCGTAGGTCAACGGATAGAAGTTACATAAACATCCTTGGGTTGCACAGAATTACAAAATGAAGAAGATGTAGTAGATTTAAAAACCAATACCGCCGGCCGAAATTGGTGGCGTTACGGGTAAAAATAACCCCATGACACAGGACAATAGTTCACGAATTATGCGGTGGTACAAATAGTGCCAATCTTGCTCAAGGGATTTCGGCAGTTCATTTCTATTGTAGTCACTTAGCATTGCTAAATTTAAATTTACTATCCCTACCTGAACAACACAAAATAGCGATTTTTTTATCGAGTATTGATGCTAAAATAGA
>CAMDCQ010000184.1 GCA_945890595.1 Chitinophaga pinensis | reverse complement strand
AGCATTAACTCAAAGTTTTGAGATTATGGTAGAAGGAATGGAGCGGGAGCAGTTTTTAAAATTTAGAATGTCTTTATTGCCTGCAAGTGGATTTCAGTCGGTGCAATATCGAAAAATTGAAATATTCAGCAGTGATTTTATAAACCTTGTCTCGAAAGATAAGCGCAGTAAATTTTCTGCTTCTTCTACAATAACGGATATGTTTGAATGTGTTTATTGGAAAGAAGGTGCCACAGAAATGGAGTCCGGAAAAAAGACCTTGACACTTACACAATTTGAAGAGCGGTATAAAACTACTCTCCTTTTGCTTGGAGAGAAGTGTAAAACAAATAATCTTTGGCAGGTGTACCTACGATTAAGCACTAAGGACCAAAAAGATCAAGTTATTATAGACGCTCTACGTCGAATTGATATAAACCTTAATATAAATTGGCCTTTGGCGCATTATAAATCGGCAGTGCGCTATTTAGCTCTTTCAGAAAAAGATATTCCCGCTACAGGAGGGACAAATTGGCAAAAATATTTACCTCCAAGACTTCAAAAGCGAATTTTTTATCCGAAATTATGGTCAAACGAAGAAATAGAAACTTGGGGTAAAGCTTGGGTTGATGAAGCTTTGAAATCTATTTAATTTTTTTGAATTTCTTTCAAATATATTTTCGAAAAATCAATTAATCCTAACTCATTAAATTCAAAATCCCTAACGCGGAGATTAATAACCACAAAAATATCCTCGCTAAAAACAGGAATAACTATTGGGGTTTTAATGATAAGCTTATCTATCTTCTTCTGCAGTTTATTTCTCTCTTCTTGACTCGTTGTAATTTGCGACGCTAAAAAAAGCCGATCATATTCTTTATTATAGAAACGGGTTTGGTTGTTTTCACTTTTATTTTGACTGCAAAACAAAGCAAGGAAGGATTCTGCATCTGAGTAATCTGCAGCCCAACCAGTTCTCCAAATCTTAGCTTTTTTACTTGCAATAAAGTTATTTTTTTCTTTCAAGTTGCAATTTACAATACGCAATTCAATACCTAAATTTGTGTTTAATTGTTTTACAAGAGCTCTACACCACTTATCAACTAAACTCCCCTTTGCGCTACTGACAAATAAGTCAAGTTTTGGAAAGGGATTGTTTGGCGTGTAGCCCGATTCATAAAAAAGTTTTCTTGCAAGTGTAGGATTGTATTCCACACCTTCACTTTTGTCGGGAGTATAAAAATTACTCTCTGGCACAAAGCCAAATTCTGCTGGCCTCCCATCGCCATTTAACACTTCATTACAGATGAATTTTTTGTCTATCGCTAAGCTAAAGGCACGTCTAACTTTTTCATTGTTAAAAGGGATTGATTGGCAGTCAAAAGCCAAATAATTCATTTTAGAACCTTTTTTGTAAATTATTTTGTGGAGTAAATTTCCACCGTTTTTTGCAGAAGAGAGCGAACCGAAAGCATCATCTAAATTTTCCAAGGGGAGCTCAAAAAGGACATCAGCCTTCTTATTACCAAATGCATTATATTGCTCGCGCTCATTTTTTGAGTAAACTACCTTTATTTCATCTAAAAACGGCAGCTGATTGCCAAATGCATCTTTTTTCCAGTAATCATTGTTTCTCAAAAGTGAAACACCATTTTCAGTCGCTTCGCCTAAGTAGAAACAGCCAGTTCCAACAGCATGTTTTACAATTTCTACTCCATAATAGTCATATGCACTTTTAGAGAAAACCGTTAAATTAGGATGTGTAAGGATATTTAAAAAACTGGTATAAGAATTTGTTAATTTAATCTCAATCGTATTCTCATCTTTTATGGTTATTCCTGATACTCCAGATTTAGGGAAAGAGTTTCTTGAAAGTTTATAAAAGGCTTCAGCGCCGACAATCTTGTCTTTTAGGAAATGACTTTGTTTATTTAAGGGGCTCGAAGAACAAGCAAATTCTAGAGAAAATTTTACATCTTCAACAGTCATTTTCTTTGTGTCTCCTCCAAAACAAGGGTCAGCATGAAAATACACCGCTGATCTAATTTTAAGCTGTATTGTTTTGTAATCTTGACTTATAGTAAACTTTTCAGCGAGATTACCAATGATTTTATTTTCAGCGTCGATTATCAATAAAGGCTCAAAGATTTGGGATAAAACACGCTGTTCATTAATCGAATTTGAGCTTAAGGGAAAATAACAATTTTGCTTTTCAGAAGAATAATAGGTGAAAACCCCGCCATAAATTTTATCTCCCAGCGCAACTTTTTTAAAAATCTGCGAACGATAAAAAACAAAAAAAATCAAGATTCCAAGGGCACAAATAAAAATAAATCCCCAAATCTTTTTCATAGATTGCTAACTCGTGTTTTTATTTATCTGAGATTAGGTGTAAAAATCCATGCCCTTCAACGACTTGATTGGTAATACCCGTAGCTTTATAAATATAAAAGTAAATACCATCGGTAGCTAAATCGCCATTTATTTTTCCATCCCAAGCAGGGTTATTATTTATTAAATCAGAACTGCTTTTTGAAAAAACAACAGCCCCCCAACGATTTAGTATGGTTAATTCTAAAGAGACTACCTTCTTACAGTCTAAAAAGAAAGTTGGATTTTCAGCATCTGAATTTGGTGTAAAGACATTAGGAGCAATAACCTCAGGGTTAGGATAAATACATGAGCCATCGTCAACATTTGCTAATGCATTGAAATTTAGTGCAGTAGGATCAATACAAGCACAAACATCAAGATTAATTGTAAGTGTTGTATCAGATGCACACAAAGGATCAACGAAAGCAATTAATTGAACGGTGTAAGTTCCAAAAGTTTGGTTTGAATAAGTATGCGAAGGATTATTTCCAGCGCTTCCATTTCCATCTCCAAAAGTCCAATTATAGCTTGTAGCGTTAAGGCTGTTATTAACAAAGGAAAACGCTGCTGGTTGACAGTTAGACAAAGGTGCAACAACATTAAAATTCGCAAGTGGTGGAGCTGTAAGTAAAACCTCAACGCTATCACTAACAGAGCATTGCGCCTGTGTTACCGTAATATAATACCATCCGGGATTTATATTTTGCCAATCGGGACCACTAAATGTTAATGCATTTGGACTGGTCCAAAGATATGTTGCCGGTACTGAAGGTGCTACAATATCTACATGTACGGAGCCTGTTGGTAAACAATTTGCATTTGTAGACCATAAAGAATCTATAATTGGTCCATCCCAAACATAAATAGTTCCCGAAGAAACAATGGTATCACCACATGGATTTATGATATTAACGGAAATAATAACTGATTCATAACCTTCAATTATATTATCTTGTAGAGGTGTTAAATTTACAATCACAGTATCAACGCCAGGTAAAAAGATGATGGTATCCATTAAATTTGCATAATCAACACCTTCCGATGCAGTTCCTCCAATTGTGTAAATTATAGAGAGTGTATCAAGCATGTTCCCCTCGGGTCTTGTAAAAACAATATCTGCAAAATTACAACCCTCAATAATTGTAGTATCTCCAGAAACTGTAGCTACTGCAACGTCTACAACATTTGATGAAAAACTATTTGCTTCAAGAAATACCCCTGAATCATAAGATTGATCTGAGACATTGGAAATTGCAAGTTTTATGTGATAGGTTTGATTGCATTGAACAGATGCAGCTGCAGTTAGTAGAACGGTGGTTCCATCGTATTGTATGGCATTTCCATAGGTAGAACCGTTATCATTAAAAACGTAATACGCAGTATTAGAGGCATCTCCTACATTGTTTATTGTTACAGGAATTCCCCCAGGAATTGTAGCAATATTAGCGCCATTAGCATAACCTGCTAAGGCATAAGGCCCCGTAATTCCTGGTCCCCACAGAAACAAACCAAAAGCATCATTAAATGTGGAAGGAGAAAATTCAGGGTATTCTTCCGAACCAAAGATGTATCTAAAATTTAAGGTGTCTCCTGTTGGGATAAAATCAAACTCTAAAACAACACCATTTGTTACAGTTCCAGCTGCTAAAATATTTAAATGTGGATCGGATGCGACACTTGCCGTGGCAGGCAGGTTATTTGAAAGGGTTGTAGAATTATTCGGACCTTGTGCTGCAATGGCATTCCCTGTGGTTAATAATAAACCAGAACTAATTGGAAAAGCAGGATTTGTATTTGTAAAGCTTACTACATTTCCCTGTGCATTATTTGCATTAAGTGGACTGCCATTTATAGTAATATTTGATGCAGTCACTCCCATTCCCAGTAAAACATTATTTATAAGTTGTGTTGGAGTTTGAGCGTTTGAAACTACTACACTTTGAGAAAATGTTATTAGGCTT
>CAMDCQ010000183.1 GCA_945890595.1 Chitinophaga pinensis | reverse complement strand
TGTTGTTAAAATGCTCACTTAGAAATAAACTTCTGTTGTTAAAATAGGATAGCGAGTAATCCAACAACAAATATTCTTTCACTTTAAGCAGTATCTCATTTAAATTTTTACCTATTGCACAAAGGTACTCAAGCCCCGAACCATCCACCATGAGTGGATTAACCACAGCAAATTTGCCTCTATACAAGGCATTTAGCAATTTTAGCTTGATTCCCGTATTTTGATTGGTGTACAATACATTAATGTGTGCGTCGCGGATTAATAAGTGAATCTGTTCCGTGGTTAAATTAGATCTCAGCTCCACATTATCAAAGTGCGCACATAGCTGAATTAATTCCTTTGGGGGATTATTACCGGCAATAATCGCAGGAGTATCGGGTAATTTAGAGAATACATGCTTGACAAGCTCTATTGCTGCCATATAGTTTTCTGGAACAGAAAGATTTCCATGATACAGTAAGTATTTACCTTGCGCTCCAGGATAATCCATATCGTTATTACTGTGAAAAGCCGGAACATACATCACATTGGCATATTTTTTATCAAAATAAGCGTAATCATTGGGGCTTATGGCTGCAACTAATTGAGCATGTTTAAGCACGCTTTCGTGTTTTCTTAGTTTTTCGGCCTCTATTCTAAAAAAATATTTTTTAAAGTAGCTAAATTCAGATTTTTCTAAATGCTTGTAGTAGTGATGCTCAATATTATGCGCTCGCACTATTTTAAAGCGCTTGGCAAGTAAAGGATTGGCAATATGATACGTACAATGTAAGCCTTCAAACAGAATAGGTGCCGAGTCTTTTAAGAGGTTATCTAAAAGTTCTTCCCCATTTCTTGAATTTACAATATACGGTGTACTTCCCACAAAAGGATTTTTGAACGTACTCCGTTTGTAGTAATAAAGTGCTTTTGTAATCTTACGTAATTGGGATTTATTTTCATCCCTACCGTATTGATACATATGTAGAATAACCTCAATTCCTTGATGGTGAAGCGCCTCTACTTTATGATATATATCAATCACTCCCCCATAATCTGCAGGATAAGGCACATCAAATGCTACAATATGTAATTTCTTAGGTAAGATTTGCATAAAATTTTAACAAGGATTTTTCTTCGTTATCCCAAGTTCTAATTTGGCGTGCAATTAAGCAGTTTTTTCTTAGTAAACCATAAAATTCTGAATCAGATAACAGTAAATTAACCGCTTTTTTAATTTCATTTGGCTCTGCAGCCGCCAAACAACCGCATTGATATTCATTTTCCAACCTTATATACTCAGGAAATGGCATCGTTATCGCAGGAATTCCGCATTGGATGTAATCAAAAAACTTGTTATTAAGAGATAAGTAGTAGCTTAAACCAAGATTATCTGCCACATTTATTCCTGCAAAAGCACCTAAGGTGTAATCTCTCAATTTTATAGGGTTTAGTTCGCCTAAAAATATAACTTTATCTTCTAGTTTTAGTTCTGAAACTAAGCGTACTAGTTCTTCTTTGATATCACCATTTCCCGCTACATACAAGAGTATATCAAGGTCTTGCATTGCCTTTATAGTAGCTTCAAGTCCTCTGCCCTTATTTAGCGCACCTTGATACAAGAGATATTTTAGGTCTTTTTCCGTATGCGTAAGGCCAAAACCAACCGGGCAATTCCGGATTACCTCAAATGCTACACTGTATTTTTCGGTATACGCATCTGCTATACCTTGACTTACAGTTATTGCGTTGCATAATTTAGGGATAAGATACGCTTCAAGTTTCAGCCAAATTGCTCGTTTAAAAGATCTTTCTAAAAGCTCAGGTACTTCGGTAAAATATTCATGCGAGTCGTAAACGAGTTTTTTACCTTTTAACTTACACGCAAAATACGCCGCAGGCAAGGTGTCTAAATCTACTGCATGAACAATATCAAACGAGGTAAACATGAGCTTACCAAAAATACGGAGATTGAAAAGAAGATAAAATAACGGCCCTTTATTAAGTAGGAATTTAAATCGTTTTTGAACGTATGGCTTAGGTACTATTGGTGCTGCACTCTTTGCCCTACCCCAAAGTGACACTTCAAAATGCGGAGATAACGACGTACATATACGTATCATCCGCTGATCGTAAATAACGTCGTTTATGACAATAGCTATTAGGCTTGGTTGTTTGTCCAAGTATAGGTTTGGTTTAATTTAGTTAGGTATTCGTTGTCCAATAACCATCTTATAACAGTAATTATTTGATCTTCTTCAAACGCTCCAAATGAAGAGAGTATTGTTTCTAAATCCAAATTTTTATTCAAGGTAAGTTGTTTTAGATTTTCAATAAGGACCGAAATTTGAACTGAGTTGAGCTGTGATTTTTTGGTAAGCCTACAAACATCACATTTGCCACAGGTTTGCTCCCGTGTTTCACCAAAGTAAGCCAGTAAATAATTCTCCCGACATGTGGGATTAATGGACTCATAGTTAGCTATATAGTGTTTCCTATATTCATCTCTTTCTCTGAGTATAAGATAGTTTTTCTTATCGATTTCTATCTTGGTTGGTCTAGCCTCAAGGTACGTTAGCGTGTTACCTTCTTGCGCATCTACAAAATCAATGATGCCATCCGTGTGTAATTTTTGCAATGCTTTTCTAACTAGACTCACGCTACTTTTTTGACGGGAAGCCAATTCATTTATTTTTATAGCCACGTAATGCTCAAATAACCCTCCATAAGACCTCAATAGTAACTTGATAAATGGATCTTGATGCTCATATTTTACTTGATAAGCGTATAATTCTTCATTACTGACAACAAACCTCAATTTAGGCAATTGAAAGGTTTGCTCATTGAGTTTTAGAAAGCCCATACTGTGAAGCACATTTGTACAATTAATGACATTCCAAGTTGCAATTTTAAACTTTTCAGAAAATTGAATAAGGTCAATTGGATAGGTGATTCCTTTGCCCGAGGTAAACGCTATTTGATGATGATTGTAGAGGCAATTAAGCGTATGTTCCAATTGCGATGTGGTTGGGTAACTCGTCCACAACTCTGTGGTTATTTCTTTTTCTGCGAGAAGCACACAATACGCTTCAAGGCCGTCTCTACCTGCTCTTCCTGCCTCTTGATAATATGCTTCAGGGCTGTCAGGTTTCTCATAATGTATGACAATTCTTACGTCGGGTTTATCTATACCCATGCCAAAAGCATTGGTGCAAACTACCACACGGGTTTGATTATCTATCCAAGATTGCTGCACTTTACTCCGTTGGTCGTTATCTAATCCTCCGTGGTAGTGCAATGCGACAATTCCATTTTGACGCATAAATGCAGCTACTTCCTCACACTTTCTGCGCGTGTTGGCATACACCAGTGCTGTACCCTTTACTTTTGTTAAAATTTTAGCTATTCGTGTGAGTTTGTTACTATCGCGAAGTACTAAGTAACTCAAGTTATCTCGTTTAAAAGATTGTCGGTAGCTTTTGTGCGCATTACTAAATCCTAAAAAACGTAGGATATCTGCTTGCACCGTATCCGTTGCCGTAGCCGTTACGGCAATAAAATTAGTCTTCGGAAGTAATTCCCTTAGTTCCCCTAGTTTGAGATATTCTGGTCTAAACTGGTGGCCCCATTGAGAAATGCAATGTGCCTCATCGACCACCAAAAAACTAACTGACATATTGACCAAATAGCTTCTAAAGTGGGCCGTGGCTGCACGCTCTGGACTCAAATATACAATCTTGTACTTACCATTTAGTGTGTTTTGCATTTCGGTTTCTATCTCACCGCTGCTCATGCCGCTGTGTAAAGCTACTGCCGAAATACCTCGCTTGGTAAGATTATCCACTTGGTCCTTCATAAGTGCTATTAGTGGACTAAACACGAAACAAACGCCGTCCTTGGCCAGTGCCGGTACTTGATAACATATACTTTTTCCGCCTCCCGTGGGAAGTAAAGCAAGGGTATCTTCACCGTTCATTACCGAGAGAATAATATCTCGTTGTAATGGTCTAAATGAGTCAAATCCCCAATATTGTTTAAGTATAGATTCTAACAAAGATGAAAATGCCGTTACAAGCACAAATTTAACCGTTTGAACTCTATTTTAAGCGAAACCTTTACTTTTAGGAAGTAAGAGTGGTTCCACTCCGACTATTCCGTGTACTGAAAAAAGTTTTGTTTTATTCAGTAGATTTTAAATCCGTTAAGTGTACAAAAACTACTTAAAGAGTCCACTCTTCGCCCCTACTAGGAATAGTCACCTTGCCCTGAAAATCAGCGCCTAAGGTTTCTTTTAAATCGTACATTGCTTCTTCTTCGCCATGCACAAAGAATACATTTTTCAACTCACT
>CAMDCQ010000182.1 GCA_945890595.1 Chitinophaga pinensis | reverse complement strand
AATCAGAAAAAGAGAAGTTAGAAGAATTGTATGAACAGCTATTGGCTGAAGCCTACAAACTGAGCACGGTAAATAGAACAGCATCCGATGCAAAAACAGCAGAAGCAAATGCGGTTTTACAACAGATAGAAGCCTTGGATTAAAGTCCTACAATTGAATGCTTTATAGGTAGTATGTTTTATTTAAAATTTAACATGCTACCCAATAAATCCTTAAACTCAATTCCTTCATCCATACTATTTTTACTTAGTTTAGAGTACTCTGCTAGTCCGTGAAGTACAAATTCCATCCACAACATTTTTTCAATCGGTCGCGCTTCAGGCATATGTTCATCAACAAATAAGGCTAAACCATCTACCGAATTTAGTATTCTACCATACTCTTTATCGCTTGCATCATTAGAAAGTTCAAGGGTCTTACCCCGCTCAAACCAAGCAGTAATTCTTCCAAAAGCGTCTTCATTGTTTGTATTGCCATCGCTTAATTCAATTTCTTCCTTATTTTTTTTGCGTTTTAGCTTCTCTGGATTTGGAAAGTGTTGGATGAATTCTGACCGAATAGCTTTTCCAATCAATTGATTAGCAACATTAAGTGGTCCTTCTTGTTCTCCTTCGTAAACCATTTCTATTTTACCGGTTATGGCTGGGATCATGCATGCCAAATCGCTAATTCGCACCAAAGACTTCTTGTCACCATTGATAGCTACTCTTCGTTCTACACCGCTGTAGATGTTTTCTAAGGCAGATATTGCTAAACGAGCAGAAACGCCACTCTTGGCATCTACAAACTCGCTGGTACGTGCTTCTATAACCACTCTTTCTATCAGGGTTGGAATTAAGTCATGCATAGAGACTACCTTCTCTTTTTCCAGGTCTTTTTTAGCTTCTTGAGAGGTAATTAATTTGCTCAAGGCCAAACTCTTTGGATAGTGAGTTAGAATTTGACTTCCAATTCTATCTTTAAGCGGGGTAACAATACTTCCTCTATTGGTATAATCTTCCGGATTTGCAGTAAATACAAATTGCATATCTAACACCATTCGCATTTTAAAACCACGGATCTGAATGTCACCTTCTTGCAGAATATTGAACAACGCGACTTGTATTCTAGGCTGTAAATCAGGTAATTCATTAATCACAAAAATGCAACGGTTTGCTCTTGGGATGATACCGTAATGGATTACTCTTTCATCGTTGTAACTTAGTTTTTCGTTAATAGCTTTAATCGGATCTACATCACCAATCAAATCAGCCACAGAAACATCTGGAGTAGCCAATTTCTCTACATAACGGTCATCTCGATGTAACCAAGCAATGGGTGTGTTATCACCGAGTTCTTGCAACTTAAGCTTTCCGAAGTATGAAATAGGAGCAAAGGGATCGTCGTTAATCTCACTGCCTGCTATGTAGGGTATGTATTCGTTTAATAATCCGGTGAGTTGACGAGCCATTTTGGTTTTAGCTTGCCCCCTAAGTCCTAGTAGATTGATACTGTGACCACTTAATATAGCTCGCTCAAAATCTGGAATTACAGAATGCTCATATCCCATAATTCCTGTGAATATGGGTTCTTTTTTAGCGAGTTTTTTTCTAAGATTTGCTCTTAATTCTTCTTTTATGGTAAGGGGCGTGTAGCCACTAGCTTTTAATTCGCCAAGTGTAGTTTGTTTCATTAATATATATGAGCTTTTAGTTTTGAATTAGTAATTAATTTTTGTTTTGGTACTCGAATTGTATGGTGCGTTTTGATGCCTATATCCCGAATCAATGTTGCTATATGATTCTTACATTCTCTTTCTCTTATTCTTCGCATAATCCGTAAATACAATCTCTCCTAAACCTTGGAGACCTGTAAAAAATGCTTTTCCATTATTCGTTTCTGTAAACTCTTCAACAAACTGCTGAAGATAAGGATCCTGCGCGATCATAAATGTGGTTATGGGTATCCCTAAACGGCGGCAAGCAGCGGCTTCATTGTAGCATTTATTCACAATCTTCTTATCTAAGCCGAAACTGTTTTTATAATAGTTGATACCTTCTTTTAAGCAACTAGGCTTGCCATCGGTTATCATAAATATTTGTTTATTGGGATTTCTCTTTCTTCTTAGAATCTCTCTTGCCAACTGCAACCCTGCTACGGTGTTGGTATGAAAAGGACCTACCTTGAGATAAGGTAATTCTTTGAGCGTTATTTGCCATGCATCATTTCCAAAAACAATAATGTCGAGTGTGTCTTTGGGAAATTGAGTTTTGATGTATTCGGCGAGAGCCAGGGCAACGCGCTTAGCTGGTGTGATTCTATCTTCTCCATAAAGTATCATACTATGGCTGATGTCAATCATGAGTACGGTACTAGTTTGTGTTTTGTATTCTTTTTCAGTTACGACTAAATCTTCGGTGCTCATAAAACCTGAATCTCCGCGCGTCAGCTGTGCATTTTTTATACTTTCAGTCAATGCGATTTGATCTAAACTGTCTCCAAATTGATAGTTGCGCACATCTCCTGTATTTTCGTCACCAATGCCAGTAAATCGTGTCTTATGATTTCCCTTTCCACTTTTTTTGAGTTTTCCGAATACTTCTTCAAGTGCATTTTTACGGATAGCCTGCTCCATTTTAGGTGTCATTTCGTATTCACCTGTATGTTCGCCTTCATCCAAGTAGCCTTTATCTTTTAGATCCTGAATAAAGTCACCCATACCGTATTCGCTATTGGTTATGTTGTGCTGTTTATCTAATTCATTCATCCAATCAATAGCTTCAGAGGGGTCACCGCTGGTATAGAGGAGTAATTGCTTGAAGAGGTCCAGCAAATTATCGAAATTGCTGCCATCCAGCTTGGTAGGAATATATTTAGAAAATTGAAATCCGATCACTGTATGTTAATGTAACAAATTAGAGTTAAATGAGTTTATAAAACCTTTCACTAAGCAAACAATTTTGGGGAGCTACAGGTTTTAGCGTAAAATAGCCGTTGACAAGATATTATGAATCAAGTTTAACTACCTTTCTATTCGTTATACTGTTTATTCTTTATCTGCATCAAGTGCCTCTAGAATGGTAGCACAAACTTCTCTGATCTGCTTCTTGGTAATGATAAGCGGTGGTGCAATGCGTAAACAATCGGTATTGTACAAAAACCAATCAATGATAACACCTCGTTCAATACAACGCTTCATGGTACATTCTACTTCATCGAAAGAGTCTAGCTGCACGGCCAGCATAAGTCCCACGCCGCTGATTCCTTTTATTTTGGGGTGTACGAGTAGTTCGCGGAAGAGTGTTTCTTTCTCGGCTACTTTGTCCATCAAGCTACTTGTAGTTAGAAACTTAAGAGCAGCATTTCCGGCAGCACAGCTCACTGGATGCCCACCAAAGGTGGTAATGTGACCAAGTATAGGATTGTCACTAAGACTCTTCATTATTTCTTTAGAAGAGATAAATACGCCTATTGGCATTCCGCCGCCCAGAGCCTTGGCACTTAGCAGGATGTCTGGCACTACATTATAGTGCTCAAAGGCATATAGTTTTCCGGTACGTCCTATTCCAGTTTGTATTTCGTCAAAAACAAGCAGTGTTCCCGTTTCGGAACATTTGTCACGTAGTGCTTGAAGAAATTGGTTAGTTGCTGGTATATATCCTTTTTCTGCTTGAATGGGCTCAATGAAAACAGCTGCTGTTTGTTTATCAATAATATCAAGTGAACTAATATCATTGAACTCCGCAAAATGTATGTTAGGCAAAAGTGGTTTAAAGGGAGCAGAGTAGTATTCATCACTCATTAAACTAAGAGATCCACTGGTACTTCCGTGATAGGCATTTTTCATAGCAACTAGTTTAGATCGTCCTGTATATTTTTTGGCAAGTTTGAGCGCTCCTTCAACTGCTTCACTACCGCTGTTTAAAAAATAGAAGGTGTCGAGTGTATCAGGAAGTAATTTAGATAGTCTTTTTGCTAATTTTATTTGTGGGCCAATTACATATTCGCCGTAAACCATTTGATGGCTGTACTTGTCTAACTGTTTTTTAATAGCATATATTACTTTCTTGTTATTGTGACCTAAGTTATTTACAGCAATACCGCTTATGAGATCCACAAAAGCATTATTCTGTTTATCAAACAGGTATATTCCATCTCCTCTCACAAATTCATACATTGGAGGAGTAGGAGAAGTTTGTGCTATATGGTTTAAGAATGATTTTTTGATAATGCGAAGATAAGGTTTTAATAGCGGGTTTAAGTAAAACCTAAATGTTCTGTGTGTTATAGAGCGGGCAAAAAAAATGCGATTTGCTTTCGCAAATCGCATTTTATATTATTCAAACCTTCAGGGTTAATATTCCCAAAGATCGTGTTCTAAGATAAATAGATCGTTTTTGATTTCATCATTTTTCAATAATGCTTCAACTCCATCATCCTTGTATTCATCAAATTGCGCAATGTCAATATCGTAAGGATTACTTTCCTTT
>CAMDCQ010000181.1 GCA_945890595.1 Chitinophaga pinensis | reverse complement strand
ACACGTTGGTTTTTTGACTACTAGCAACTATTAATTTTGCTCAAAAAGAAGATAACAGGTGCATTAACTGCCTTAAGACAGCTTTACGTTGCAACCAGATTCTCCTAATTTTGTGAGATATGTCTGAGCAACCCCAACTTCTCACCGTTTTGAGGTTCTATGCGAATCCACCTAAATAGAATAAAGGTGCAAAAAAAATCCCGTCACTAAAGTGAACGGGATTTTATAGTTTTCTATACTAATCTGCTACCAATCATCATCATCCACAAACGGAACAGCAGAACAAGTTGCTTTTAAGTCTTCTATCAGACGATTCATCTGGGAATTACATGCAATTAAAATTTCATCGTTGTTTCTAACATCCTTCTTGGAAGTCATATAGTACTCCATGTAGGTAGATACTTCTTCCTTACCGACGGCGTTAGGCGTAACGTGCACAAAATTTTCAAATTTATAACGATAACGTTCATCCTTAAACCTAAGCTCCATGTCAAACTTGATAATACCAATGGTAGTTTTAGCATATTTATTTATTTCTACCACTAGAGGCATAACGACATTAGCAATGATAGTCTGTCCCTCTTTTCCTTTCGGGTCAATACCGGCATTTTCTATCATTTGTTTGGCTTCTTTTTTGCCAAACTCATTTTGCATCCATACCATTGCTCTTGCATAAAGCGAATCAGCTACGGTATAATCTTGACCTCCTAAATCTAAGAATCTGTCAGGAGCAACCACGTCCACGATTTCGATATACGTAACTAACTGAGAGGCGCTATCAAAAGGCATTCCCGTAAATCTTACATAGGGCATCGCTTTCGCATCTGGCCTAGCTGATCGTACATAATCTTGTCCACCATAACCGCCTTGGCTATCATCGCTTCCACCCCAAGAGCCACCGCTTGATGAGTCAATAGCTGCTGCAGATCCAGGATCATATTGATAATCCGAAGCTCCCTTACTAGCATCGCCCCAAGAGTCAGCACCGGCATCATCCCACGTTTGTGCATTAGCCATAAAGGCCAAGCAACATACTGTAAATAAAGTAAAACCTATTTTTTTCATTTTTTAAGTATTCCTCTTAAATCCACTGATACTTGATTCTCAGCATTTTTTGAAGAGGTGCACGAAAATAATATAAATTTTTATCATAAAAGTGCAGTTAATGTGGAATACTAAAATAATGTTGTAACTGACGTGTAGAAACATTTACCGTTCTTGCAATGTTCTTACTAAAAAACATCCATGCATAAACTTTGTCTTGTCCTGTTCGCCTTTGTATTGATAGGCCAAGGATGCAACTCCGGTAATCAAAGAGAGAATTCTTCGTTTGATAAGTTGTCCAACGACGCCCATTCCTTTGCTAACTTTAATGAAGCCCGAACTACACATCTTAACCTTGATTTAGCCGTTGATTTTGAGAAAAAAGTGCTGCAAGGAACGGCAACATGGGATATTGACAAGACCAAAAAGGCAAAAGAACTCATTCTTGATATTGGAAATCTTGCTATATCAGAAATAACCCTCGACAACGGCGTTGCCACCCCATATACCGTAGGCCCAGTAGATTCTATAAAAGGACAAGCGCTTACTATATCACTCCAGCCTAATACCACAAGTGTTACCATTCATTACAGTACAAGTCCTCAGGCAAAAGCGTTGCAATGGCTTACACCAGCACAAACATTAGGCAAGGTTCACCCTTTCTTGTTTAGTCAATCTCAAGCAATTCTTGCCCGTACATGGGTGCCATGTCAAGATGCGCCTGGAGTAAAATTTACCTATGAGGCTACCATAAAAACTGATTCCAATTTACTTGCACTTATGAGTGCAGAAAATGACACCGTGCTCAGCCCTAACGGCATCTACCACTTCAAAATGGATCAGCCCATTAGCTCGTATTTACTTGCACTTACCGTAGGCGACTTAAAATTTGCTTCAACTGGACGTAATAGTGGAATATATGCAGAGCCAGCTATGCTAGACAGAGCCGTTTGGGAATTAGCCAGCATGCAAAGTATGATAGATAGCGCAGAAGCGCTGTATGGCCCTTATGCATGGGGCCGATACGATGTTGTTATCTTGCCACCGAGTTTTCCATTTGGCGGAATGGAAAACCCAAGGCTAACGTTTGCTACACCTACTATCATTGCAGGAGATAGAAGTCTGGTAGCCCTTATAGCGCATGAACTAGCCCACAGTTGGAGCGGAAACCTAGTTACCAACGAAACCTGGAATGACTTCTGGCTCAACGAGGGATTTACAGTCTACTTTGAACAACGTATCATGGAAAAAATATTTGGAGTTCCGTATGCTCAAATGTTAACTAAACTTGGAATGGGAGACTTAGAGGAGACTATTGAAAGTCTTACAAGCGAAGGAAAAATTAAGGACACCCACCTATTTTTAAATTTAGATAACCAAGATCCTGATGATGGATTAACAGATGTTGCTTATGAAAAAGGCCGATTTTTTCTGCAGACCATAGAATCAGTAGTTGGACGCACAAGATTTGACGCTTTTCTTAAAAAATACTTCTCGGAGAACAAATTTAAGCCAATGAATACCGAGCATTTTATTGCTTATTTAAACAAAAACCTATTGACAGACGAGCAAGAAAAAGTAGACGTCAAAGCAACAGAATGGATTTATGGTCCAGGTATACCCGATAATGCTCCCGAAGTAAATTCGGCAGAACTCGATAGAGTAGAATTGGCAATAGCTAAGTTTAATAACAATCGCATCAAAGCAAAAGACATTGACATTACAGGCTACACCACACATCATTGGTTATACTTTTTGCGAGGTTTAAAAAACTTAAATTTAAGTAAAATGGCTGAGTTGGATGCCGCTTTTAATTTTACCGCTTCAGGAAACAGCGAAATTGCCTGTGACTGGTTTAAGCACTGCATAGATGTATCCTACAAACCAGCATACCCTGCGATTGAAACATTCTTAATTCGCGTGGGGAGAAGAAAGTTTCTAACGCCGCTATACGAGCGTCTGGCTAAAAATAAAGAGGATAAGCTCTGGGCGCAAAAAGTATTTGAAAAAGCTAAACCAGGTTATCATTCGGTTTCGTACAGCACCATAAAAAACATCGTGTACTAGGCAACGAGCAGCAATTGGGAGGCAGTTAGCTTACGAACAAAGCAGAACTAGCCCAAAAGACATAACAAATCATAAAAAGGTGACCGATGGTCACCTTTTTTGTTGTGTGAAAAAAATATCAGCTTATTTTTGCAGTCCTCTAATAATAACGGAGAATATAACCGGGCCTATAGCTCATTCGGTTAGAGCAACTGACTCATAATCAGTAGGTGCCTGGTTCGATTCCAGGTGGGCCCACATATTAAACCCTTTACTAGCAATAGTTTAGGGTTTTTTTGTTTTATACACCAGTGTTTTATACAAACACAAATATATGCTTTTAGACCTGTTTCTGGCAACTTGAGGTATATCCAAAATGCGCTTGGTCATAGCAGCAGCAAGACTAAGGAGATATACACTCGTGTAATCAATATCAACAATAAGACTTTCAAAAGTCATCTGGATTTATGGTAAGAAAAGCATATTTTTGAGAACCCGCTATGAGAATAAACGTACCCTCTCACCGAATAATGCTTTTTAACTATATCAATGAACCAATTCAAAGTTGCGTAGATAGTAAAAATAGACGCATGTTTTGTGGTGAGTTGCGTCTATACTAATGTTAGGTGCAAGCGTAGAGAACGACACGACAACAAAGAAACGACTGACAAAAACAGAGAAAAAGTAAACCATTTTGACAAGTGAACACAGACATAAAAACGATACAACAAACGGACAACGAGTAAGCCGACACTCATTGCCTACCCTTCTGTGTTTTAATTTTTTCCCCACCGCACAAAAAAAATTGAATTTCTATTGCCAACGCACAAATGGCACATTTGGTTTTTTCCAACACACGAGCCAACGCTCAAAAAACCAAAAGAGCCATTTTTTAGCCAACGCACGGACAGAAAGACCAACAATAAAAGTAATTTAGCGAACCAATAAATAAAGAGAATTTTAAATGAGTGAAGACCAAAAACGAGTATTAGAACAACAACTTTGGAATATAGCCAATACGCTGAGAGGCAAAATGAATGCGGACGAATTCCGTGACTATATTTTGGGCTTCATTTTCTATAAATACCTGAGCGAGAAAATGGAAATTTTCGCTAATGATATTTTGAAGCAAGACAAAATTAAGTTTCGGAAAATAACGCCAAAAACAGCACAAGCCAACGACTTTTTGGAAGCAATCAAAGAAGAAGCACTTGAAAAATTAGGGTACTTCCTTAGACCCGAAGAACTCTTTACCGAAGTGGCTAAAAGAGGAATGGGAGAAAATGAAGAAGTTGACCAGTTTGATGAGAGCAAAACCAATTTCATATTGGAAGACCTTCAAAAAATACTGACCAATATTCAGTTGAGTACAATGGGTACTGACAGCGAAGAGGATTTTGACAACCTCTTTGAGGATATGGACTTGAACAGTACCAAATTGGGCAAAACACCCGAAGCAAGAAATGCAATTATTGCAAAGGTGCTAACGCACCTTGACAAGATTGATTTCAAATTGGAAAACACG
>CAMDCQ010000180.1 GCA_945890595.1 Chitinophaga pinensis | reverse complement strand
TCGTTAGCTCCAAATCAGCGTGGAAACTTAGCGCAATTGGGTTTAAGAGCGTTATTAGGTGGTACTTTAGCCTGTTTAATGACAGCCGCTATTGCCGGGATGTTATTCTCCTAAAATGAACAGAGGTTTTCTTTACGGAGACGGTTTTTTCGAGAGTATTCGAATAGAGAATGGTATTGCACCGTTACTGCGTTTTCATACTGAAAGAATTATAGAAGCTTTCAACATATATCAAATGACTCCTTCTTTTGATATACGTGAAGTCCTTCAGAAAAGTATACATAAATATCACACCAATGGTGTTCTTAGAATCAACTTTTACCGAGATGGAAAAGGTAAATACTTGCCTGAAACAAATAACGTAGTATTTGATTACGCATTTACCCCAACTAGGAGTGTTTTTTTCTTGCCTGAATCTTCTGATTTGCAAAGTTCTTTAGCAAGCGCTCCTCAATTTCATGGAAACATTGGCATTTATCCAGAACCTAAACCCAATGTTCCTTGGATGACCGTAAAAACGTTAAGCAGCGCTTTTTATGTTTTTGCTGCCAAATACAAACAACAAAATGAATTAGATTACTTGCTTATTCAAAATAGCCAGGGTGAAATATGCGAAGAACTCGTAAGCAATCTACTACTCCAAATCGGAGATAAATTAATTGTGCCAAACAGAAATTGTGGAGGGGTTAATGGCGCAACTTTACGCTACCTGAATAGCAAATACATCGGTCAGCTCTCAGAAACAATTGTCACATTCCCTGATATTGAAGCAGCAACAGCAATCTATTGTTGCAAAGGAAGCACAGGTGTTTCTAAAATCAAATAAATAAAAAATCCCTACGCAAAAATATGTGCAGGGATCTTTTGTATAATTAAATAGATTAAACTGATTCGATTAGTATCTGTAATGGTCTCCTTTATAAGGACCACTCATTCCTACGCCAATGTAATTAGCTTGATCTTGGCTTAGTTCTTCTAACTCAACACCAATTTTGGATAAGTGAAGTGCTGCAACCTTTTCATCTAAATGCTTAGGTAAAACATACACTTCATTTTTATAATTACCGGCATTTTGCCATAGCTCTAATTGTGCCAACGTTTGATTCGTAAATGAATTACTCATTACAAATGAAGGATGACCTGTTGCACAACCAAGATTCACTAATCTTCCTTCTGCAAGAAGAATTATTTCATTCCCATCAATGTTATAAACATCTACTTGAGGCTTTACCTCAAATTTAGTATGCCCATATTGTTTATTTAAATACGCAACATCTATCTCATTGTCAAAATGACCTATGTTACACACAATAGTCTTATCGTTCATCAACTTGAAATGTTTCTCTGTCAAAATATCTTTGTTACCCGTTGCGGTTACAATTATTTGAGCTCTTGAAATCGCATTCTCCATTTTCTTAACTTCAAAACCATCCATTGCTGCTTGTAAAGCACAAATAGGGTCTATTTCAGTTACGATAACTCTAGCTCCTGCACCTGCAAGAGACGCCGCAGTACCTTTACCGACATCACCATAACCCGCAACGATAGCTACTTTACCAGCAATCATTACGTCGGTAGCTCTTCTTATTGCGTCTACAGCAGACTCTTTACATCCATACTTGTTATCAAATTTAGATTTAGTTACAGAATCATTAATATTAATAGCAGGAAGTGGTAATGTACCAGCTTTTACTCTATCATGTAATCTAAGCACTCCTGTAGTCGTTTCTTCCGAAATACCTTTTATGCCTTCTGCTAATTGAGGGAATCTATCTAACACCATATTGGTCAGGTCTCCTCCGTCATCCAGAATCATGTTCAATGGTTTTCCACCTTCAAAAGCATGTAAAGTTTGTTCGATACACCAATCAAATTCTTCTTCGTTCATACCTTTCCAAGCAAAAACAGGAGTTCCTGCAGCAGCGATAGCCGCAGCAGCTTGATCTTGCGTTGAAAAAATATTACAACTACTCCACGATACTTCAGCACCAAGCGCTTGAAGTGTTTCAATGAGAACAGCAGTTTGAATGGTCATGTGCAAACAACCAGCAATACGAGCGCCTGCCAATGGTTTACTAGCTCCAAATTCTTCTCTTAAAGACATTAACCCAGGCATTTCTGCTTCGGCAATATTGATTTCTTTTCTACCCCACTCTGCTAGCGAAATATCTTTTACTTTGTAATTACTCATTGATTGTGTTGTCATTTGTGTTTTAAACGGTGCAAATTTAGCATTTATAGAACAAAGGCATCCCTAGTTTTGTTGCATATTTGCAAGAATTAATTAAAATAATATGTACCCAGAAGAATTAGTTGCTCCAATGAGAGCAGATTTAACCAATAACGGCTTTATCGAATTAAGGGATAAAAGTCAAGTAGATAACACTTTACCATCAGCAAAAGGCACAAGCTTACTAGTAGTGAATAGTGTATGTGGTTGTGCTGCAGGAAGTGCAAGACCAGGTGCCGTTGGTTCGTTGAACGGCGAAAAAAAACCAGACCATCTTTTCACGGTATTTGCAGGACAAGATTCTGCCGCGGTTGCCGCAGCCAGAGAGTTGCTTTTACCTTACCCTCCAAGCAGCCCGAGCATTGGGCTTTTTAAAGATGGCGAACTTGTTCATTTTGTAGAGCGCCATCATATTGAAGGTCGAAGTGCTGAGATGATAGCTAGTCATTTACAAGAAGTCTACAAAGAGTTTTGCTAGTAAATAGTTAAGAAACACTAAAAATACATGTACTCATAAAAAAGCACTACAGCTATGTAGTGCTTTTTTTGTGTTGTATCATTTCCTGAAATTAATTCAATCAACATCAGCTACCAAAATGAAAGGTGAAGCAAACATGAAAGCAAAAAAAATCCCAACCACACTCGTGATTAGGATTTTTATTTTTAGGATTTTTTATGTTATGGTGCCCCTACTCTGTGCATTGCACATCTAAAACCAAGTGTAGATAATGCTTGTTGCTCGTCAAGATATCTTCTCGTTCCTGGTGATGCCCAATAAATTCTATCATTCCATGAGCCACCTTTATAAACACGTGCTTGGTTATCAATTAGTGTAGAAACACCGTATTCGTATCCTTGCTCGCCATCCATATAAGTCTCTTCATCTATAGATCCTTTATTATCAGATCTTTTGTAATTTCTTCGTCCAACATTCTCTTCTTCTGTAACCGGCACATATACTATTCTGCCTAGACTATCTTTAAGATCAACAATACCATCTTGGTCTAGTTTAATTTTATCAAACGCGTTACCACGGAATGCGTTGAAATCGGTAACATCCTCCAAAGACAAAGGACGATAAACATCCATCACCCATTCAGAAACGTTACCTGACATATTATAAAGGCCATGATCATTTGGCCAATAAGAAGCAACAGGAGCTGTAATTAAAGCACCATCGTTAAGACGATTAGCAATACCACCTTGATCTCCTTTTCCTCTTTTTATGTTGTCCATAACATAACCTCTGTCACGCTCTTTACCTCCGCTATAACGGATAGTCAAGCCTTCCCAAGAATATATTTTCTTTTGGTTCACATTTTCGTAAGTAGAAGCGCCTATGCCTGCTTGTGCTGCATATTCCCATTCTGCCTCTGTTGGAAGTCTGTACTCTGGCAATAAAATACCATCTTCCATCCTAACATCTCTTCTTGCTTTTTTATCTCCAGCATAGTCTCTCATTTGGTGTTTTCCAAATGTAAGACCATCATGTTGACCTACATAGTAAGCGCCAGTGTTAAAGTTGGTTTCGTTTTGTTGACCTGGATCTGGTTTTAAAACTCCTTCTCTGATAAGAATCATTTCGTTCACACGATCACTTCTCCAAGCTGCATAAGCAGCAGCTTGTTGCCAGTTGACGCCTACCACAGGATAATCTTGGTAAGCCGGATGGCGGTAATATAAATCTACGTATGGTTCATTATAAGCTAACTTATTTCTCCAAACGTTGGTATCTGGCAAGGCATTGATTCCCACTTCTGGATAATCAACATACACTCTGTTTAACCAATACACATATTCTCTGTAGTGCATGTTCGTTACCTCTGTTTCATCCATATAGAATGAGCCGACTGTAATTTTCCTCTCCACATTGTTGTGCTCATAGGTTACATCTTGTTCAGACGAACCCATAGTGAAGGCACCACCATGAACCAGAACTAATCCTGGACCCGTTTCTTGGCCAGCATATTCATGCTTCTCAAAACCACCCCACTTAGAATCATTATAATTCCATCCCGTGCTTGATGATTTTTCCTTTTTACAGGCTACAGTTGACATAACTGTTATGGCGAGTAATCCAATTTTAATTTTATTTAATTTCATATTGTAAGAAACTACTATTTATAAACTTTTTCTTTCTTTTAAATATTGTGCAATGATAACAATTTACCTTTTAATTAAAAATCTGGGCAAGACAGCTTTCTGTATTTACGACTAGGCTTACGTGCACACCATTCGATACCCGCTGAAATTTCGTGAGAAGTTGGCGCTGCAGCTCTTGCATCAGAAACCGTCAGGTCGAAACTATATCCAAATTTAAATCTATCTTTTCTAAAACCAACCAATGCCATCAAGGCGTCTGAGTTTCCGTATTCTCCAAACGTTTGTCTGAACCAAAGTCCCGTAACAAG
>CAMDCQ010000179.1 GCA_945890595.1 Chitinophaga pinensis | reverse complement strand
GAACAAAATTGCTCCATTTAACCTATCCTTCAACGAATCAGCGATAATGGGCATAGCATATGCGCCTAAACTATGGCCAAGCATTATGTATTTTCCAAAGTGTAATGAAGTGTCTGCCTGCAAATGGTGAAACGCAGATATAGCGTCATTTATAGTCTCATCGTAAAGGTTAAACTGACCCTTGAACGAATCAGGATAGAGGTAAGATCTTTTATCATAACGATACGTAGCAATACCTTTGCTGGCAAAACCCAATGCTAAATCGTTAAAGACCTTATTGGGGCCAATTGTTTCATCTTTGTCATTTGGACCTGAACCATGCACCAATAGTACCACTGGACAATTTTGGCATTCCAAAGGGATAACTAACTCACCAGATATATTGTAAGAATGACTCAAAAAATTAATATACTTTTTACCTACCCCTAAATCTTTTCCATACGAAGGAGGCACATAAGCTAGTTGTGATATATACAATCCGTTAATTTTACCATTTTCATTTTCTGACAAGGTCATTTGTACCGATGCTTGTTTAAATTGAAGCATGGCCGATTGCCTAGAACCTCCGTCTCGAATACTCTTACGCACATCAACCACAGCACTTAGTTCTCCAGCAGACCTTTCCATTTGTTCCCAAATTAATTTTAGTTGTGAAGCAGGTACTTTATCCTTCATGTTAGCATCAAAGTTCTTGTACACTTTTCTATATTTATGATTGGAAAGTTGATTCGCAACGTCCTGAATAGCGATTTGTGCATCGGCACCGATCGTGCTAACTAATGTGAGTATGAAAATAAGCTTACGCATGGTGGTAAATGTAATGAACTATGGCAGTATAAAAATGGAATAACAGTTAAAAGTGATGTTAGCATCATCCCACATGCTAGAAACTAAGCATCAAATTTTCTAAGTTGCTTTATAAAAACGGCTAGGTCTTTGGGATATTCTGCCACTATTTCTAAAGGCGTTCCGTCCATATCATTTAAGGACAACGAATACGCATGTAGGGCAAACCTCGTAATCATTGGAGTCTCCTCCTCTGTTTTACTCGTTGTAAAGTTTTTCTTAAATCTGGATAGGTAAGGCATTTTACCACCATAAATTCCGTCTGCACTTATAGGTGCATTTTGTGAAGCAAGATGAATTCGAATTTGATGCTGACGACCTGTTACTGGCTCGCAAGCTATAAGTGAATGATGCTTAAAATTCTGTATGGTTGTAAAAAAAGTAGTACTGGGTTTGCCTTTTTGTTTGCTCACAGCGCTTCTCCCACTTCTCGTAGTAATAAGCGGCAAATTAACTTCAAAGTGCTCAAATTTATGTGCGCCATCTGACACTGCATGATAGGTTTTGGTTACCCTTCTTTTTTCAAATGACACGGCGGCATGACTATATGCTGCGGCATGTTTAGAGAGTAATAAAACTCCGCTGGTTTCTTTATCTAAACGGTGACAAAGTTGTAAATGCTCATCGTAATTTTTCGCTTGCTCAATAACTGAATTAGCTACTCCAAGCCTCTCGTGCAAACTTGACACTCCCGCTGGCTTGTTTATAGCAATATAATTTTCGTTTTCAAAAACGATTTGGTCCTTAAAATTAAATCGTTTCAATTTCTTAAATAATTTATAGCTTCGTCAAAGGATAACGTAACTTGTTCTCCTGCTTGCAAATTTTTTATAGTTACACTCTCCGTATTCATTTCACTCTCGCCTATCACAATTGCAAACCTTACTCCTATTTTATTGGCAAAATCAAATTGCTTATTAATTCGCTTATCGTCAGGAAAAACAATTGTTTTTATATTTTCAGTTCTAAGTTTAGAGGCCAGTTTCACTCCATAAAGTTGCGTAGCTTTATCAAAATGACAAATAAGCACACTATCATTCACATGCAGATTATCGGGCCACTTCTGTTGACCCTCCATAATTTCATAAAGTCTATCAATACCAAAGCTAATACCTACACCTGAAACATCTTTTAGTCCAAAAACACCTGTTAGATCGTCGTACCTACCACCTCCAGAAACACTCCCCATACCGCTGTCCGGTATTAACGCTTCGAAAATACATCCTGTATAATAATCTAATCCTCGGGCCAGACTTAAGTCAAGCTCCACCTTTATAGTTAAATCACAATCTTCTAAATAAGCAAGTATTTCACTTAAATCTTCGATTGCTTTTTGTGCGATAGGATTATTATTAAACGCATTAGCAAATTGAAGTAGGTTTTCTTTAGTAAGTTCGGAATTCCCTATGATGGCAAAAAGTTGATGGCATTTTTCTTCATCAATTCCATAGCCAACTAATTCTTTCATAACCCCTTCCTCACCAATCTTATCCAGCTTATCTAAGGTAGATGTGAATTTAGCCACCGGGAAATTGAGTTGCAATTCATCAACTAAAGCTTCTAAAAATTTGCGATGATTTACTTTAAGAACAGCATTAGACAAACCTAAAGAAACAAACACTTCATTGTAAATCTGAATTAAATCTGCCTCGTGTAATAATGAAGTTGACCCAATGCAATCTGCATCACATTGTGTAAACTCTCTAAATCTTCCTTTTGCTGGCCTATCCGCCCTCCAAACATTTTGCACTTGGTATCTTCTAAACGGGAAGGTCAAATCATTGCGATGTTGCACCACAAAACGCGCAAATGGCACTGTAAGATCGTAGCGTAATCCTAATTTAGAAGTGCCTGCGATCCATTTATCGGGTATTATATCATTAAGTTTAGCGGCTTGATCATCCGTAATTTCAGAAGAAATCGGACTATTACTGCGGATTTTGTATAGGAGTTTTGAACCTTCTTCTCCGTACTTGCCTTCTAGCGTGTCTAGATTCTCAAGTGCAGGAGTTTCCAATGATTCAAACCCAAATTTTTTGTAAATACGTGTAATTGTAGTCAAGATAAAATCTCGTTTACGCATAACCGCTGGACCAAAGTCTCTTGTACCGGGTGCATTAGAAGGCTTTTGCATCAGTGCAAATGTACGTTACCCCTAGTGAAATTTGTTGTTCAAAAGACGATAGTTATATTTTTGTAATCCTACCTTCAGTTCGTAAAGCATTTGATCTCCTTCTCTAGGATGTATTGATGCAAGGTCGGAAGCGTCTACTTTATCTTTTTTATAGGCAAATAATTTATAGTTCGAAGTTCCATCCCATTGTAAACAAAAACTGTCATTGGTATACGTATACACCGTCCCATCATAATGTATAGCGCTCTGCGATTTCTCGTCTAGCAAAGATCTACCCATCGCTACTTGTTTCGATATTCCTGCTAGCTGTTTTACCGTTGGGAAAATATCTATGTGCTGTTTTACATCATCGTTTATTCCAGCAGGCATTAGCTTCGAATAAATCAACAAAGGCACTCCGTATTTACTCCTATACCCTTGGTGCTCATACGTTTCGTTAATAGAGGTATGGTCTGCAGTAATTATAAAAATAGTATTCTCAAACCATTTCTCTGTACGTGCAGATTCAAAAAAGGCACGCAACGATCTATCTGTATAACCAATAGCCTGATGAATTTCAGCCGTCCCTTTAGGTAAATCATGATGCCGAGAAGGTACAGTATACGGATGATGACTGCTTATCGTAAATATCCCGGAACACCAAGGCTGCTGCTGATTAGAAAGCTTATTCTCAAAAAACTGTAAGAATGGTTCATCAAAAATGCCCCACTTTCCATCAAAATCATCTTCATTGGGGTATTGTTGTTGGGCCATATACTGGTCTAATCCATTCGCCAGTAGAAAGGGTTTAAAACCCATAGATAACTCATCCGCAGCATGATAAAAGCTACAGAAATATCCTTCTTTTGACAACGCTTCGGGTATAGATTCTATGTTACTTTGGGTATATAACGAACCTATAAATGGCTGTTTCATCAAACAAGGAATGCCTGTGTAGATAGATGCTACGGCATCCATAGATCTTAGTCCATTTGCGTAAGCATTGGTAAAATTCATACTAACAGACATCATGCTATCTAAAAAAGGTGTGTAACTTGGTCTATTTGCATCATTAAGAGAGGTGTACTCTTTACCAAAACTTTCTAATAAAATAATACAAATGTTAGGTTTCTGATAAGCTAACTTACGGTAAACCAAAACATCTTTAGCTAATTCTATCTGAAGTGCTGAATCAGATATATAGGCCGTATATTCAATTTCTGATTTACCTATAGATTCAATGAGTATATAAATTGGTGTAACTGCCGATACTGCTTCTTGTGACTCCAACGCAGAATATGCATCTAGAAGATTTAAGGGCTTTAACTTAAAACTGCCTCTAGCAATGAATCCCAAAAATACTAGTGATATAAAGCAAAAAACGAGGGCAGACTTGGTTGTCAGTTCAATTTTGAGTTTTTTGTCCAAAAATCGCACCGCAAACAAAACTGTAAATACCAGGAGGATGCCCCACCAGTACTCTGCCATATACCCAAAAATAATTAGGTAACTCTGACCGCTTATCATTTGAAAAATTTCTACACCAGCGATTGTCTTGCTAATCGGATAATAGAAAACAGAAATGAGCCCAAAAATCAAAGCACCTAAATACAAAAGTAAAAAAACAAATCGCGAAACATTTTCCCACCATTTATGCTTATGAAATAGACCTACACCTAAGATAATAAATAGAGGTGCATACCAAATAACCATTGCCTTGAGGTCAAATCGCATGGTAAAAAAAAGATAG
>CAMDCQ010000178.1 GCA_945890595.1 Chitinophaga pinensis | reverse complement strand
GTGATGGGCAAACATGTATATGCAGATTCGGTTGTTCGTAAAAAGTATAATTCAACACAAACCAATAAAAAACGGTACGAAAGATTTATAAATTCAACTGAAATATTTAAAGTAGTCAAGCCGCAACTTCTTGAAAATAAACATGCGATACTAATAGATGATGTAATTACCACAGGGGCCACAATTGAAGCGTGTGGAAATGCGCTTTTAGAAATAGAAGGGTTGAAACTGAGTGTAGTTTCTTTAGCGGCAGCTATCTCGTAAGGATTAATTTTTTTGCAAAAATACCGTCAACGTAAATAGTATAAACACCCGCATCTAAATGTTTTATATCTAAAACTGTTTTTGCATAGCTATTAAGTTGAATAGTATTCAATTCTTGCCCTAATGCATTAACGATAGCAACATTATAATTTTTATTGCTGTTATTTTCAAAAGAAACGAAGTTAGATGCAGGATTGGGTCCAATAGTTAAATCATTAAAGTAAGACGGGGTCTGTGTATTATTGATGATCCCAAGAACATCTGCTACATCACTACAAACTGTATTCGTAATCATGGCCTCATCAAAAGTACCGTCACTAAAACCGAAATAAATTTTTGCGGTATTACATATATCCATTCCTTTGATTAAAGAATTTGGTAAAAGGTCTAAATGATATTCTACAAAACCGTTAGAATTCGTGTTGTCACTGCCATAAGGAGTCAAATTAAGGCCAGTTAAAGTTGTAATTACTTTATGACGGTTATCTATTATTTCCCATTCGTTTACGACATTAATTTCTGGCGAACTAGTAATGGTATTTACTTTTCCTTTAATAGTAACATCGGAATCAAATTCATCTACTATTTTTACGGCTAGAACGCTTCTATCGTTGTAGTTTTTGAAACCTATTTTATACGAGAGCATAGTTGTAGTAGGACTGATTATCTTGCCATTACCACAATTCTTATAATTATATTGAGTAGCTCCTATTTGATAATTCAGTTCAACTGAATTATTGGATAAATCTTCATCCTTTTGAGCGTCATTTAGTTTTAATTTTGCATCAATTCTTGCATTTTTCTCGTCTTCTATTAAGAAGGATATATCAAAATCAGAACGTAGTCCTGCGCCCACAGTAACGGTATACGTCACTACACCGTTTTGGTATGAATCATAAGGCTTTGATGAGGTGAAAGAACCCAAACCGGCGCTAAGATTTAATACAACTTTTGCATTAATTAATGGCAAGCTGCCTATGTTCTGAACTATTATCTGAGCATTTCTTGTTTCTCCATTAAGTGCTTTATAGCTTCGGTCGTCAATTGCAGCTACTGCACCGTCATAAATGTCCGATTTTAATTTTACACCTAAAGCGGTTCCGTAATATGTTTTGTATTCTGTGGCAGCTACCTCAGCGTCAGGGCATGTTGGCACATAATAGTTATACGTAGCAGCATTTATATTGTGTATCTCTAATTCTGTCGGCAAATACAATTGACCGTTTATGTCAGTAATAAGATCACCTGAGTACTTGCTAGAGGTTAATGGATAATTTACCATCCATGGTTCATTTGAATCCTTTATACAATTGCTATTTAGGTCATTATACACGCGGGCAACGATTAGTGCTTTGTCCAATAGTACTTGCCCAATTCCGTTTAATCTCGCGTTATCGCTAAAGTCTCCAGAAATTAAAACACTATTTTTCCATGAGTGCAGTTGTTCAATTTCACTAAGATTCAGATTGGTTTCAGACCAAGATGTTCCGTCATAAACCATTAAATTGGATGCCTTATTAGAAGCTTTATTTACAAATTTTCCAACAGCAAATAGGTGCTGATTTACTTCTGCAAATTGAGCAATGTTACCAATCGTGTAATTCTCTAGGCCTTGCGACATATCTTGCCACACTCCTTTTACGTTTCGTTTTACTGCCTCGGCACTGAATTTTGATTTTCCGTATACCACTGTGGTGTTGCCATATTCTCCAAGTGATATATTTTGTCCTAAGAAGGGTGGATATTCTGCTGCTTTCCATGCAGAACCATCCCAAACGGCTAAGGTAACATTAGCAGATATGGGAGTAGTAAATTTTCCAGTGGCAATGAGTTGATTATTGACGTAACTAATGGAATTAAAGCCATCTGAAGACAGATTAGTTATAGAATTTCCTTCAGGAATCCAGTTGTCGCCTATTAGTTTAAGAATATTAAAACTGGTAGGTCCTTGAGAAAATTTACCAACACATTTCAACATACCGTTTTGTATAAATAGCTTGTCGATACTTGCACTAGTTTGTACGAAGGGACTAGGAATTTCTGACCATGATTCACCGTCCCATTTCGTTATGCTATTGGTTGCATTTGGGCTTAGTTTCGTTTTGTAGCCTGTTACGAGATAAGTGTTTCCCTCAAAAGCAATCAGGTCAATAATTTGGTAATAGCCATTTGAAGTGGTCTCTACCTTGGGCAATTTAGGACTTGGCAATTTTTGCCAAAAATCTCCGTTCCACTGCTGCAATTCAATTTCATTAGATAGGTTAGTATATGCAACCATTAAATTTTCGCTGTTGGTAGCGATCTTTTCAGGTGAAGCTGGTAATCCCGAACCCATTGGGGTAAGTACCTGCGCGTTTACCGCTACAAACACTAATAAAACAAAGATATGTAATACTAATCTCTTCATTTTTTATAAAGTTTAAAGTTAGTACTAAGATTAATTCCGCAGCTATATGGGTTTGTTTTGATTAACGACGTGTTTTGATCTAAGGTGTTTAAATTCACGCCAAACAGAGGCTCTAAACCTAAGGCGATATTCTTATTAGTGTAGAATATACCGGTTTTAATATTAGCAGCTATGTTTTGTGTATTAAAATTCAAACTGGTTAAGTCATTTAAGCGAAGGGATATAGGATCTCCTTTTTTACCTTGACTCTGATTTAGAATCATATAGGAGAGTCCGACTTGACTTCTTAACTCAAAGTTACTAGAAATTGCTTGTTTATAACCAACGTTTAACGGAATTTCTATAAAATGATAAGAATTTGACCCAGAATATAGAACCTTTTCATAGGCGGTTGGCTTTAATTCTGAGTAGCTACTTACAATTCCAGATATTCTGTTTTCAAAGTTGGTAATCAAATAATTGTAATCTACTTTTTCTCCTCGTTGAGATATGAATAGCCCACTGCTGATATAAAGATTAGATTTACTGTGGTATTGAATGTTTATGCCATAACTGTTGGAAAAAGTAACCTTTTCACTGTTAGCCACAAGTGAGTTGTATAAAGGATTTATAAGGTTAGGATTGCTTTTGTTTTCCGCTAGAAATCTCCCACTTAAACTTGGAGTAAATGCAGGTCCTACTTCCCAATGCGATTTAAGGTTTGAAGATGGTTCAATTCCTTTTGATATAGAGTTTACTGAATGGACAAGTTTTGTATGTGGTAAGAAGGGTAGCTCGTCTACGTGCCAATTATAAAGACTTTCTAATTTGAATTTTTTAAGAATCGGGTTTACAAGGACTGAGTAGTCAGAAAATAACCTGTCTTGATTTGAAGTGAGCAGAGAATTAAACTCTTTAGACTTACCTGAGGTCGTGAGCGATTTTTTAATGCTAGAATCCTCTATTCGATTCTTTTGAAAATTAGTTGCAGATGAGTGTGGTGCATCGATTTCAGGAGAATAGAATTTAGGTGTATGATTTTCAACTGTATTTTCAGTTGTTAATGTATCGGTAACTATATGAATTGAATTACGTTGGGTTGTGGAATAAATCAAACTAGCTGTTAGGGAAATTGAAATCAAAGCCAGAAAGAACCACAATGCAAATGTGCGGTTCTTTCTACGCCCTAATTTTTTCTCAATAACATCCCAGTCAGCATCAAACACGAAGGCATTGGCGGGCTCTTGTGCAGCACTTCTGAGAAGTTGGTCGATATGTTGTAATTTATCCAATCTAAAGCCTCTATTTACGTTGTAATAAGGTATTTAGTAACACACGTCCTCTGGAAAGTCTACTTTTTGATGAACCAATTGAAATACCTAATTGCTTAGCTATTTCTTGGTGAGACAAATTGTCTATGGCATACATGTTTAATACTATTTTATAAATCTCGGGAAGTCGATTAAGAGCTTCTAAAACTATCTCAGGTTCTATATCTTTAACAGTTGGTTCTTCTACGTCATCAGTCGCTAATTCATATTGAGAATCAAATTCGTAATGGTCGTATTTATATCTACCTAGTCGCTTCTTGTTTAAAGCTAGATTAATAAATACTCGTGTCATCCAAGTATCTATTCTACTATCGCCTTTAAAAGAGTTGATATTTAAAAATATTTTGTAAAAACCATCTTGAAGCAAATCTCTCGCATCTTCTTGATTATCACAATACCGCATACATGTAGCCATCATCTTACTGGCATACTTTTCAAAGAGCATTTTTTGAGCAAATCGATCGTTGTCCTGACAACGTAATATTAATTCCTTGTCATCAATCAATTTGCTTTGTTATTAGATTAGACACCACTTATGTACAAAGGTTGCAAAAAAACTTACAAAAAAAATAGGCCCGAGCAAAGCTCGGGCCGATTTAGGTTATCCTTTAGGGGAATATTATTTATTTAGGACTACTTTTTTAGTGATGATGTTACCGTTAAGGTTCATTTTCACGTAGTATATACCGTTAGCATGGTTAGCAAGATCAATAGTATATTGACCGTTACTTACTTTACCATTTTGCACG
>CAMDCQ010000177.1 GCA_945890595.1 Chitinophaga pinensis | reverse complement strand
TTGTTCGTATCTATGCCGAGGGAAGTACTCAATCTGTGGCAGACAGCTTGGCCAATAAAATTAAACAAGATATAAAAGAGATGATTTCCTAATTGTTAGCCATTCCAATATTTATTGGAAGGTGGAAGTTTAATGTCATTTTTTAAGCGTCAAACCATATAGTTATTTATACCATAAGTCAAATCGTTATATTTGTTTCAAATTAACATTTTGAGGTCTACACAACAACGGATCCTTCTTACCTTTGTTACCGTTTTATTGGCGTTTATTTCCAATGCCCAATCTTATTTTGCGAATGGGAATGCACGTTCTATAGGTGGTACTTGTTATCAGCTTACCTCGGCTGCTAATTGGCAATTAGGCTCCGTATGGTATGCAGATAAATTAGATTTAGCCAAGGATTTTGACTTGGAATTTGAGTTAAATTTTGGTAATAATAACGATAATGGTGCAGATGGAATCGTGTTCGTTATGCAAACAGTGGGGACAAGAGCTATAGGAGCTTCAGGAGCTGGTATAGGCTTCGAAGGATTCTCGCCTAGTTTTGGAATTGAGTTTGATACGTGGCAAAATCAAAATTTTGGGGATATGGCAAGTGATCACATAGCTATGTTCAAAAACGGAAGTGTGGATCACACGAGTTCAAATAGTTTAGTAGCTGCCGTGACTGCCATTTCGAGTGGTGCAAACATAGAAGATGGTAAAAATCACTTGGTTAGAATCACTTGGGATTTTTCAGATAAACGAATTCAGGTTTATTTTGACTGCGTTTTACGTCAAACTGCCGTTATTGACATTCAGAACAGAATTTTTTCAGGGAATAATCTTGTTTACTGGGGTTTCACCTCTGCCACCGGTGGTTCAAATAATGCCCACATAGCCTGCTTGAGTAATGATATTATCGTGGAAGATACCTTTGCCATTTGTAAAGGAGAAACTAAGCTACTCAATGCAAGAGAGAGTAAAAATAACAGTTACAGCTGGACTCCTAATCTTTACTTAGATAATGCGACTATCAAGAATCCTGAATGCTCTTCGGTGGTTCCGATAACGTATTACGTTCAATATACAGATCGATGTGGAAACCCATTGCGAGATACTGTTGATGTAGTTATAGATCAACCCTTTAGTATAGATGAGGGTCGAGATAGTTTGTTGTGTGATGGGGCAAAGTATTTATTTAACTTAACCAATGCCTATGATTCGGTGTTGTGGCAAAATGGAAATCGATCGTCGTATAAGTTTTGGGATAGGGCTGGAGATTATACCCTAAGAGCATGGAAGGGGGTTTGTTATGACGATGATTCTTTTCGTATAACCACCAATGAAAGTCCGACTATTACCATAGCAGGCGAAACCATTTTTTGTGAGGGCGACTCAGTTGAGTTAACCATAACTTCAACACCTAGTGATGCTATTTCTACATGGATGAATGGAATCAATGCGCCAAATTATTATTTCGATAAGAGTGAAATCGTTTCTGCCAAAGCCACGAATGAGTGCGGTTCGATAGAGGACTTTTATACTATTCGCGAAGTTATTTTGCCAGAGATATATTTGGGAAAAGATACGCTCAATTGTAAAGGAGATTCATTACTGTTAGATCCAAAAATTGCAGGGCCTTTTGCGTATAGATGGAGTACCTCAGCAAAATCTTCTGCAATCAAAGTAGGAGCTGGGGGCACTTATTGGCTTGAGGTTTCTGAGCTGGATCTTTGTTATGCTTTTGATACTATAAATGTCATTGAGATTTTAAAGCCGCAACTTGGATCGCTAAGTGATATTATACTGTGTAAGAATGAGTTAATTGAAATAACCATAGATAATAAATACGGAACGGTCGTGTGGAATGATAATGTAGAGGGCGAACGTTTTTCATTATTTAATTACGAAGGAAATTTATCCGTAAAGTCTACAAATGAATGCGGTGCAGACAGTACCGAAATACTCGTTAGTATACTAGATTGTTATTGTAATTTGCTATTTCCGAATGCCATTACTCCAAATGCAGATCAACTAAATGATCAATTTAGACCTACCGTAGATTGTCCCAAACTAAAAGATTTTACGATGAGTGTGTACAATAGATGGGGAGAGCTTCTTTTTACAAGTACGGATGTAAATAATACGTGGGACGGTACTTATCAAGATATCACCGTTATGAATGGAGTTTATTATTGGATCGCGGTATGGAGTGGGGTAGAAAACGGTCAAATAGAAAGAAAGGCGGACAAAGGCATCCTTCACGTTATCCGATAGAAAAACAGTTTAAAGCGGAGCCACGCTTTAACTAACACATAGTACAACTATGTAATCACATTTAATAGTGAACGCCTATAGTGGTTTGCTGTGCACCCGTACTTTGATTCTTAGCATTGTTCCCAAAAAAGGTATAAATAATAAAGCCTTCTGCAAATTGCAAAAGGCTTTGTTATTTATGAAAAAAATATGCTAACGAACTAGTCTTCAGCGCTCACTTCTTCAGCCTTTGGAGCTTTAGCAGGTTTGCCATTTAAAGAAGATAATACATCCATTACGTCTCCTACAATAACACCAGACTCCGCTTTAAATGGAGATGGAACGGATAACTTAGTTCTAAGTCTCTTTATTGTTGCTACTCTGACTTTAGCCACAGTTTTATTTTTTCTTCCTTTTCGTTCTAATCTTGTTACTCCCATACCTAAAATTTTTTGCAAAAGTAATACTTTTACGCTCTCAAAATAGTTATGATAAGAAAATTTTTATTTGATGGCATTCCTTCTTTTTTTTATCAGTACGATACGAAGACGCCTTTTGTACAATGCACGATGTGTGAGACTTCTCTAGCTACTTCGGAGAGCTATGTTATTGAGAAGGTTTTTAAGCAAAATAAGCACTTGAATGTTTCAGAGATTGTTTACGAATACGCTATTTGCATGCATTGTGCTAATGATGCAGGAGCTAAGATAAGCCACGAAAGCAGATTAGCTATTAACCGTGTCATTGATGATCATCGTGAACTGTTAATGATGAAGCTTGATTATTTACATCGCACGGAGAAGTACAATTTGGAGAGTTGGTTGGAGCGATGTTCTTTAACGGGTAAAGAAATTAGACGTTGTAATGAATATGCGGTGAGTTGCATTGTTGAAAATGGAAATATGGTTTTTGAACAAGGACCGATGGTCGTTTCTGATGAATTTATGGAAAAACTGCAAAATGTCCTTTCTGTAGAGACTAAGCAGGCATTTGACAAAATACGAGACAAAGTTTTTGATGGTTCACCTTCCCTAGAAGATCTAATCTTTTCACCAGCGCCAGGGTTAATTTAACAGTATTAAAATATCACAAAAAAAAATCCGAGATGACTATCATCTCGGATTTTTAAGTTAAACAGACTATTTAAATTAGTCGATTACAGATATTTTTTTGCTTGTTGTTGCGTTTCCTGCTTTTACATTGTAAATGTACATACCTGGGGTTAAGCCAGAGATGTTTGCATCTACTTTGTGCTCACCGCTAGTGTAGTAACCATCTACAACGTCCATTACTTTATTGCCTAAGATGTCATAGATAGCAATGCTTACATTAGATGCATTCACTAAGTTAAAGTCAGCCATAAGATTTTCAGTGGTAGAAACAGGATTAGGATATACACCAAATGTGATGTTGTTGTCTAGTTTTTCAGTACCTAGAGTTTGCGTAGTGATGTGTACACCATAGTTTAAGTATTGGTCGCTGAAGTAAGCGTTTCCTGGAATACTGTTCTCCCATCCATTGATGTTACCACCATAAATGTGCTCACTACCTACCCACCAAGAATTGTTAACATATTCTTTTTGTGCTATTTGAGTAGTTGAACCATTGCTGTATAGTGAGTGACCGAAATAATTCAATTTTTTGGTCACTTTCGCACCGTTTCTAGCTTCCATGGTATCGCCAAGGCTATATGGAATCATAGTTTTAAATGATATCATGAAACCAAAAACGTTTGCACTCGAAAGAGATGGATCAGCTGGCATATTGAAATTAGCGGGAAGCGGAACGATTCTACCTTTAGAACCCCATCCTTGATCAGAAGGAGCAGAAGTTGAATCTGCATCTGTCAATGGAATATTCATAGTGTAAGCAGCATTATTTGCTCCCATTAATCGTTTAGTGAAATTTGTATTTTTCATAAAAGACTCAGGATCAGCCTGGTTAAAAGAACCTTTAACTAAGTTAGGGAATTTAAAAAACTGAACTACTAAAGTATCCACTACTTTCACTTTACCAGCACCTAGGTCGATTGAATCTATATATCTTACGTATAGGTATGGGAAGTAAACCGAGTCAACAGTGTATGCGTTATATCTAGACAACACAGTATTATCATCCGAAAGCTCAAAATTTGGATCATTTGGCGTAAAAGCTGCACCAACTGCGTGAGTAAACTGGAAATATGGATTGCCCGAAGCTGGAACGATCTTTACAACTGAATCTGGATATAAAAATCCTACGTATCTATCCAAGGTTGTTAATTGACCAACTACATCTGCAGGGAATTTCCAATTTGCATAGAATGCCTTTGCTTTTGTATTTGATGTAGGATCTTGAGACATTGGGATCTCGTGTGCTCTTTCTCCTTTTACTTTAACTTGTTGTTGTGCAAAAGTAGGAGCCACTACTGCTGCTAGTAAAAAAGTAAATGCTAAACGTTGTAATGTTCTTTTCATTTGTTATTGTGTTAATTTTTTTTCAAAAGTAATTTATATTTC
>CAMDCQ010000176.1 GCA_945890595.1 Chitinophaga pinensis | reverse complement strand
CAAAAAAAATATCTTTGCACTGCTTATAAAGAAAGACTGAGGGATTAGGCCCGGAGAAGTCTTAGCAACCTGAAAGCTATACTTTTTGCTATTCAAGGTGCTACATCCTATCAAGACGTATAAATCTTGAGCAGATAAGCTTCTCTACTCTCCTAATTTGTCAGCATATAATAAATGGGAAAATCAATACATAATTATTTGCGCTTGAGCGGTTTAGAACCGATGGTTCAAACTCCAAATATCAATTTCATTAATATCGGAGAACGAACAAATGTTACGGGCTCTAAAGCATTTGCTAATCTTATCCTCAACAATAAATATGACGAGGCACTCTCTGTGGCTAGATCTCAGGTAGAAAATGGTGCACAAGTCATAGATGTGAATATGGATGAAGGAATGCTGGACGGCAAAGCCGCTATGGTTAAATTTCTAAACTTAATAGCCGCTGAACCAGACATTAGTCGAGTACCCGTGATGATTGACTCTAGCAAGTGGGATATTATTGAGGCCGGACTTAAAGTGATTCAAGGCAAAGGCATTGTAAATTCTATCAGCCTAAAAGATGGAGAAGAAGCCTTTATTGCCAGAGCAGAAAAAATAAAACGCTATGGAGCCGCCACAGTTGTGATGGCATTTGACGAAAATGGCCAAGCAGACTCATACGAAAAAAAGATCGCTATCTGTGAAAGATGTTATCACATTCTCACTCAGAAAGTGAACTTCCCTCCATCCGACATCATTTTTGATCCCAACATTTTAACTGTCGCTACGGGTATTGAAGAGCATAATAATTATGCGGTTGACTTTATAAAAGCGACCAAATGGATTAAAGAAAATTTGCCATATGCTAAAGTAAGTGGCGGGGTAAGCAATATATCATTCAGTTTTAGGGGAAATAACATCGTGCGGGAAGCAATGCACTCTGCCTTCTTATATCATGCTATTCAAGCGGGATTAGATATGGGAATTGTAAACGCTGGGATGATAGAAGTGTATGAGGAGATTCCAAAAGAACTATTAACCCGGGTTGAGGACGTTTTATTGAATAGAAGAGAAGACGCCACGGAACGATTGGTAGATTTTGCCGAAACAGTGAAAGGAGACGGTAAAAAGATAGTACTTGACCTAAGCTGGAGAGATCAAAGTGTTGAAGAACGACTTAAACACTCACTTATAAAAGGAATTACAGATTACATAGATGAAGATACGGAAGAAGCGCGTCTAAACTATGCTAAACCCTTACACGTCATTGAAGGACCGCTAATGGCCGGCATGAACGTAGTAGGCGACTTATTTGGTGCGGGCAAAATGTTCTTACCGCAAGTAGTGAAAAGTGCCCGTGTGATGAAAAAATCAGTAGCGTACCTAAATCCCTACCTGGAAGCAGACAAAAGTGAAGGCGATACACAAGGTAAAATACTAATGGCAACCGTTAAAGGAGACGTTCATGACATTGGAAAAAACATTGTAGGCGTTGTATTGGCTTGTAACAATTATGAAATAATTGACTTAGGCGTTATGGTTCCCGCAAATAAAATCTTGGATGAAGCTGTAAAACATAATGTAGACGTGATTGGACTTAGTGGACTCATCACTCCCAGCTTAGACGAGATGGTAGACGTAGCTGCTGAAATGGAACGTAGGGGCATGAAATTACCTTTACTTATTGGCGGAGCAACTACGAGCAGAGTACATACTGCTGTAAAGGTAGCACCTCATTATAGCGGACCTGTGGTACACGTGCTGGATGCATCGCGTTCTGTTCCTGTAGCAGGTAAACTAATTGGGCAAAGTACCCGAGAATTATTTGAAGCTGAAATAAAAGCAGAGTATACTGAGTTAGCTATACAGCATGCTGCTCGTCAAGCGGATAAAGTAATTTTACCCTGGGGCGAAGCCAATGCTAATAAGTTAAAATTAGATTGGGAAACATATACTCCTATACCCCCAACACAACTTGGAATCACTGTTTTTGATGACGTTGATTTAAATGAAATTAGGAGCTTTATAGATTGGACGCCATTCTTCTCGACTTGGGAATTACGCGGGAAATATCCAAACATTTTCGAAGATAAATATGTAGGTGAAGAAGCTAAGAAACTTTTTGCTGATGCCATGGTCATGTTAGAAGACATCATAACACACAAAAAACTGCAAGCAAAGGCTGTATTAGGCGTATTCGAAGCAAATGAAGAAAATGGCGATGTACTGCTTGCGAATGGGACAAAATTTAATTTCCTAAGACAGCAACGCAAAATGGGAAATGACATCCCCAATCTTTCGCTTGCCGACTATATAGCACCCAAAACCAGTGGCAAAAAAGATTACCTCGGAGCATTTGCAGTAACCGCGGGTATAGGTATAGAGTCACTTATTGACGCATTTGAGGCAGACCATGATGACTACAACTCCATAATGGTGAAAGCAATTGCCGATAGACTTGCAGAGGCAATGGCTGAATTCATGCATCAAAAAATGCGAAAAGAAATTTGGGGCTACGCTGCAGAAGAAGCACTAACCAACGAAGAGCTCATATACGAAAAATATCAAGGAATTCGTCCAGCAGCTGGTTATCCCGCTAGCCCGGATCACACCGAAAAAGAAACGTTGTGGAAACTTTTAGATGTGGAGAATAAAACCGGAATCAGCCTTACTGAAAGCTATGCTATGTACCCGACCGCTTCAGTTTCTGGATTATATTTTGCACATCCAGAAGCTAAATACTTTGCAGTGGGAAAGATAGACACAACTCAAGTAGCAGATTATGCCGAACGAAAAGGCGCTGATTTCAATGCTACCAAAAAATGGCTCGGTCCTAATTTATTTTAGAACTAGAACTTTACTACCTCACTCTATTTTGTCTGCACCTACATACTATTATGTTGCTGCAGGTATACATATGATAGACTGGTCTGTTTAACACGATTTTTTATCTTATTATTTTAGTTTAGAAACACTTATACCCTCATCTTTGTAGACTTAATTAGATGAATATAGGAATTGTATGTTACCCAACTTATGGGGGAAGTGGAGTAGTTGCCACTGAACTTGGCAAGGCATTAGCTATTAAAGGAAACAATGTACATTTTATATCGTATGATCAACCTGTTAGATTAGACGCATTTGCTCAAAACATTTACTATCACGAAGTAAGTATTAACAATTACCCTTTGTTTAAATACGCCCCATACGAGATAGCATTAACTAGTAAAATAGTAGACATTGTAAAAGCACATAAGATAAAAGTTTTGCATGTTCACTACGCAATACCACATGCTGCTGCAGCTGTTACAGCTAAACATATATTAGCCCGTGAAGGAATTTATATTAAGATAATTACCACGTTGCATGGTACAGATATTACGTTAGTGGGGAAAGACAAATCTTACGAACCCGTAGTTACCTACTCACTTCAAGAGAGTGATGTAGTTACTGCCGTTTCAGAAAGTTTAAAGAAAGACACCTACTCGTTTTTTAACTACAGTGGAGAGATTCACGTGGTGCCCAACTTTATCGACTTTGAGCGATTCAATAAGCAACCTAAAGATCACTTCAAAAAAGGGATTGCTCCGAATGGAGAAAAAATTTTGGTGCATACCTCTAATTTTAGAAGAGTAAAAAGAGTACCAGATGTGCTTGATATCTATAGAAAAGTAGCTTCCCAAATACCTGCAAAACTTCTTTTAATTGGCGATGGTCCAGAAAGGGCCAGCATTGAGGAAGAATGCCGTAATTGTGATATATGTTCTGATGTCATTTTTCTTGGGAAACAAGAAGCAGTAGAAGAAATATTAAGTGTGGCAGACCTTTTTTTAATGCCATCGGAAACCGAAAGTTTTGGTCTAGCTGCATTGGAAGCTATGGCGTGCGAAGTACCTGTTATAAGTACGAATACCGGTGGTTTACCAGAAGTGAATATTGACGGAGTTACCGGATTTATAAGTAATATTGGCGATACGGAAAAAATGGCTCAAGATGCACTAACCATTATTCACGATGATAACCTTGCACTGTTTAAAGCGAGAGCAAAAGAGCATTCATTAAAATACAAATTAAAAAACATACTTCCTCTCTACGAGGCGCTGTACTAAATATGCGGCAAGCTATGTTAATCTACTAGCCTTTTCACCATGAGATTTATCCTACTACTATTTTTCTGGTCCCTCGTGGGAAGCACTGTTGCGCAAACAGATTCTTTAGAGAATTCAAAATCAACGTATTTAGATAGCACAGAAATAAAAAAGATCTGTGCTAAGCTCCAAATACCCAGTAATTTGGAGGCAAATAATGATCTTTTAAACTTTATCACGGATTGGATAGGAACGCCGTATTGCTATGGTGGAGAGACCAAAAAATGCACTGATTGCTCTGGTTTTACAACCAATTTATATGTGACTATTTTTAAAAAAAATATACCCCGCAGCTCTAGAGATATATTTAACCATTGTTTACCTATTGCAAAACATGCTTTATATGAAGGAGACTTAGTGTTTTTTGCAACATCCGGCGGACGTACAATATCGCATGTGGGGGTATACTTATGGGATGGTTTTTTTGTACATGCAAGTACTAGTCAAGGGGTTATCATAAGCAACTTAAAACAAGGCTACTACAGAAAAACATATGTTAGTGGAGGTGCTTGGCTTGATTAAAAACAACTAGGCTCCAGAACAAATGATACCTAAACAATAGGCTTTGACTTCCGCTCCAAAACTATTGTAGTCAACTAAATAAGATTACTATTTTAATTTGATTCTTGTCTACTTAGTGATGGTAAACTCTACATCC
>CAMDCQ010000175.1 GCA_945890595.1 Chitinophaga pinensis | reverse complement strand
GATAATATTCAGATATTTATAAAATTAATAAAACGTCCACTTTACTTAATATAATGTGGGCAATTTGAATACTGTGCTACCGTAATTAACCGTTATTTTGAAGTGCATTTAAGTACAGTTAATGAGAAAAATAGTAAAGTTCGTTATATCAGCCGCCATTCTTTGTTTGTCTCTGCAAGCCTTTAGTCAAAAAACGAAAGAATATACAGATGCTATCACCCATTTTGAGCAAGGCAAAATGCTGTACACCAAAAAGCTATATGTGCCTGCTATCCAAGAATTCAAAACGTTTTTGACCCTAAAACCAGGGCCTAACTTTGAGTATGAAACCAAGGCCTACCTAAATCTTTGTAGGCTTAAGCTGGAAAAACAAAATGCGGCCAGAGACCTTGCACAACTAGTACGGGAGGAACCCGGTCACGCACTTACAAACGAACTTAACTTCGAGCTTGGGATGTTTTATTTTAATGACGCAAAATACAGTCGCGCTATTAAATACCTCGACACGCTTAATGCAACAGACATTAATAAGGGACAAAGAGATGAGTTAGCCTTCAAATTGGGCTATTGTTATTTTAAAACCAACGAATACGAGAAAGCCAAAAAAGAATTCTCTAAAGTGATGAACGGTGCAAGCAAGTACGCCATTGAAGCAAATTATTATTACGGCTACCAATGTTATATTTTGAAAGATTACGCTTGTGCACTTGCTACCTTTTCTAAAATAGGTGACAAAGGACCCAAAACTATGCAGCTTTATATTGCTCAAATTTATTACGAACAAGAGGAATACACTAAAGCTTTTGACGTAATAAAAAATGTGAACTTAGCTAAGCAGCAAGACGAAATAGAACTGCTTACCGGAAAAATACAGTACCAACTGGGCAATAGAAGTGTTGCTCTAATTCACTTTGATAAGTATAATGGTGATGTGAGTAAACTAGACCCTCAAGAGATTTTTCAATTTGCAAATGCCAATTATGAGGCTGGCCGATACGAAAAATCTACTTCTTATTTTCTTCTTATTGCTAATGAGAACTCGGCATTGGGTCAGGCAGCAAGTTACAACCTGGGAGTTTCTGATGTTAAATCTAATCACAAAGAAAGGGCGATTAATGCGTTTGCAGAAGCGAAGAGAAAGAATTTTGATAAAAAAATAACGGAGGCAGCCGCCTTTAATTATGCCAAGCTTGCTGCCGACTTACGCCAAAATTCGACGGCCATCACAGCCATCAAAGATTTTTTGAAAGACTTTCCAAAATCAGAATACAGCAATCAGGCTAAATCACTTATGGCTGATATTTTTCTGAATACCAAAAACTACAAAGCAGCGATTGAAGTACTGGAAGATATTGATGAGTTAACCAGCGAAACAAAATTAGCCTATCAAGAACTCACATTTCATCGCGGGGAAGAGCTATTCTTGAATAATGAGTATCAGGATGCGCAGCTCTTTTTCAAAAAATCATTAAAATACCCCAAGGATCCTAGAACAGAAGCACTGGCTTATTTCTGGATGGCTGAAATCGCATTTAAAGTAGATGACTATGATGAGAGTCTCAACTTAATGAACCGATTTATGAGTAACGGAGAATCCAGTAAAAGTAAGAATAAGACCTATGGCTACTATAGCATGGGGTACAACTACTTGAAAAAACAAGATTACCCTAAGGCTCAAAATTATTTTGAAAAATACAAGCAGAACGAGACTTTTGGTGATCAAAACAAAGCAACTTACTTAGACAACTCTCAACGGTTAGCCGACTGCTATTTTCTAAATAAGCAGTACACAAAAGCAATTGCAGAATACGGCTTTATCATCAAAAACAATTATAAAAATGCCGATTATGCCATTTTTCAACAGGGCATGTTGTACGGATTGCAAGAACGACACGCCGAAAAAATAAATGTACTCAAACGTATTCAAAGTGATTTCAGTAAAAGTATCTACTTTGACGATGCATTATATCAAATAGGACGTGAGTACCTCTCGCTAGGTAATAATAGTACTGCCGAAAACTTCTTTAAACTCATTATCTCTCAACACGATTATTCTCCTTATTTAGCAGACAGTTATCTTAAGCTTGGACTTATTAATTATGATCAAAGCAAGGATGATTACGCCTTACGTTATTACAAAACCGTAGTAGAGCGTTTTCCTAAAACTACATCAAGCCAAGAGGCATTATCATTTATTGAAATCATATACACCAGCCAAAATAAGCCTGAAGAATACTTTAAATATGCAGAACAAGTAGGCGCTGGCGTAAGACTGTCCTACCAAGATAGCGTTTTTTATAACCGGGCGATGCAGACGTATACATCCAAAAACTATAAAGGTGCTTCTAGCGAATTAGGGTCTTACATAACTAAATTTGGAGAAAAAGGCTACTTCATACTTCCCGCCAATTATTATAAAGCAGAGGCAGATTATTATACCGACAATGAAGATCAGGCAATCAAGCATTATGAATATGTCGCTTCACAGGACCACAATGAGTTTTTAGAAAAGGCATTAATTAAACTGTCTACCACTTATTTCTACAACAAAAAATACGAAAAAGCGAGAGAACATTTTGTACGAATGGAGCCCATAGCTTCATCTAAAAGCACTTATATTGGAGCTATCGTTGGCCAAATGCGATGTGACTATGCGCTGGGCAAATTTGAAGAGGCTAAACAAAAAGCAGTTCAACTTCTACCTATCGAAGAGACACCGAAAGAATACCTAGTGGAAGCAAATATGTACTTAGGTAAAATTCAACTCAAAGACAATAAGTTACGAACGGCTAAATACCACTTTGATTACGTGATTAATAGCAGCCGAAACGAACTTACCGCAGAGGCGCTTTACCAAAGAGCTGTTATCCTAGTAGTGCAGATGGACTTGGACAGCGCTAGATCTGATATTTATAAATTAAACGATGATTTTTCTGCGTATGAGTACTGGGTGGTTAAAGGATTTATCCTGCTAAGCGATATTTACGCTAAAGAAAAAGATTACTTCCAGGCTAAAGCTACCATACAAAGCATAATGGATAACTACACCAACGAGGAAGATGGATTACTTGACCAATGCAGAACCAAGTTGAAGGAAATAGACAACCTCGAAAATCCCATAAAAGGACTCAAACCCGAAGACGAATAACTATTCTTACTATCCATAAAAAAAGGCTCAGCTAGTGCTGGGCCTTTTTTTATGGTCAAGAAAGCAACGCTTTTAATCTTTCTTGACTACCTTAAATGTCTGCATTAAATCTCCGTCTACCTGTATATAGTATACTCCTTCAGACAGATTTTGAAGATCGACATTAGTGTTAGTCCCGGTTAATTTACCCGATTGAGATGGTGCCCCTTTACCATCATAAATAACAAAACTGGCGTTTGCCAATTCGGCCTCAACCACCACATGAATGGCGTTACGGGTGGGGTTAGGATAAACCTTAAATTGCTTAGAAACTGTTTGAATTCCGGTCTTCGCCGCTGGTTTCCAGACATAAAGGGTAGAATCTCCAAAAATATAATCTGCTAGCTCCGGATAATCGATAAATGGATTTCGATTACCTTGATATTTTTCATAAATAATTGAGTTCCGGTTGCGTTCCCAATCATTTACCGGATCCAAACGATTCCATTCCAACAGAGTTGATTTTACGCCGTGCACTGGGCTTTGATCTGTATTACCTAGGATGCTTTCGGTAAGTTCCAAATCAGGCTCGGCTCCTTCTCCTTCATAGCGCACTGCCATGTAAAAAATCATACGTGCTACATCGCCTTTTACGTCATCTCTTGGCTCAAAAGTATACAAAGTCGCATCAGTCTTAGAACCTGTATTAAAGCCGTTATCAATCACATCTTTACAGTCTTTACACTTATCAAAAGCCCGATTATTTCGCGTACTGTTTACCGAATTATCCAGTGGTCTAAGGTGATGAACATCTGTTCCTGGACCTGCGTCCGTTCCAAAATTTCCACGTGATTTTGCCCAAACGTGCTCTCTTGTCCATCCTTCTCCACCATTGTATTCTTGTGCGGCATCCACCGAACGTCCAGAATAAAGTAGAATAACGTTTTGGGGATTAGCAGGATCTTGGTCTGTCTCTTTGAGTATATCCCACACGTCTGTGGATGTACTCGTGTAGGGATATTCCTTATGATTCTTAATAAGGATATGCAGTTGAGACTTCAAATCATCTGCCTTTCTATTAAATGCGGAAGAATAATATGCGCTATCCTGACTTATTGCGGAGAAAGGAATAGAAAATAACAGGATAAATAAGAAGCTTTTCAAGGCATTTAGTTGACTTGACTTTCTGAGTAGACTTTTTAAATAGGACATTTAAGATGGGAGTATCATCCAGATTCACTATCTCCTTATTATCATTTAATCAACCTAGCATTGTAAAAAGCAGTTCGGCACAACTAAGTTGAATAAGCACAAAAGTGATTCTAAATGTTTTGTTTAATTTTTTTACACTATTATATATAAATATCAAACGAAATTAGACTAAAAAAGAGCGCAATATTCAAAATTGGAGTGTTTTGTTTATCTTTTATTAAATAAAATTCAAAAATAATTAAACAAAAAAATGGCATTTAATCGTATTAGGCTATCCCATGAAAAGGTGACGACAAGCCAATTTTTCTAATTATACAACTTTCATTTCTTATTGTGTAAGACATCTGGGTTGCGGCCATGGCATCTTTGTACCATAGTGATAACGATATCGCTACTTAAAAAAAATAACATGAAAAATAATTCACAATTGCAACAAGATGTGCAAAATGCCATCAAATGGGAACCCTCTATTA
>CAMDCQ010000174.1 GCA_945890595.1 Chitinophaga pinensis | reverse complement strand
GTTTTGGTAATTATATTTACCCTACTGGCGGCGTACCTAGTTCGTTTAGATAAAAAAATAACAGCCTTAGAGAAGAAAAATGAAGCCTAAAGTTATTGTCTTACTGGTGCTGCTTTCAGTTGCAATAGGATATATCATGAGCACCTATATGGGGGCAGAAGAAAGTGCAACCTTTAGTCAGGCAGAAGCCAATCCTGGTGATACCTATCATATTACCGGTTTTTTGGTAAAAGATAAGCCCTTTGAATACGACCCTATCAAGGATCCGAACTATTTTGTATTTTACCTTAAAGACAAATCAGGAGATGTGCGCAAAGTCGTTTCGTATGAGCCAAAACAACAAGATTTTGAGAGAGCCGAAAGCGTGAGTATGTATGGCGTTGCAGCAGATGATTTTTTTCAGGCAACTAAAGTAATCCCTAAGTGTCCATCTAAATACAAGGATGAACAAATTAACAAACAAGTACAGGCAGCCAAAAGAGCTAGCCTATAATCATGGAAAATATAACGTTTATTGGTGAGCACCTACTTATAGGCAACCTAGGTAAATTATTGGTAGTGCTGGCTCTTGTGACAGCATTACTTAGTGTGCTATTTTATGTTAGATCTGGAGAGGGGAAGACAAAAGAAAGGACATTGGCGAGAAGCATGTTTTTTATACATGCGGCATCCGTACTGGGTGTGTTTATCACCTTATTTGTCATAATACAAAAACATTACTTTGAGTATGCCTATGCATATGAGCATAGTAGCATGGCGCTGCCTTTGCGGTATATGGTATCTTGTTTTTGGGAAGGACAAGAAGGTAGTTTCTTACTTTGGATATTATGGAACGCATTGTTGGGTTTGGTGCTAATAGCTACGGCTAAACGATGGGAGAGAGGTGTTGTAGCAATCATGGCCTTATCTCAAGTGGTACTTACCTCAATGATATTAGGTGTTAACTTTTTTGATGTTTACACGCTAGGCAGTAGCCCTTTTGAGCTATTGCGTGAGAAGATGCAAGCGCCGATATTTTCTTCGGCGGATTATATCAAAAATGTAGTGGATGGTACAGGACTTAATCCGTTGCTACAAAACTATTGGATGGTTATTCACCCACCTACGTTATTTTTAGGTTTTGCGTTGACCATTGTTCCCTTTGCTTTTGCGGTAACCTCCCTTTTTGAGAAAGAATACCGAGCTTGGATAAAACCGGCTTTACCTTGGGCATTGGTTGCGGGTATGGTTTTAGGTGCCGGGATTGTTATGGGTGGCTTCTGGGCGTATGAGTCTCTTAGTTTTGGTGGTTATTGGGCGTGGGATCCGGTAGAGAATGCATCCTTGGTTCCGTGGCTATTATTGATAAGCGGCATCCATTTAATGCTTATCAAAAAAGTTACCAATAGCTCGACCATTGCTGCTTATACCTTGGTGATAGCTACGTATATTATGGTGCTTTATGCTACATTCTTAACACGAAGTGGTGTTTTAGGTACAACTTCCGTTCACTCCTTCACAGACCTCGGTTTGGCAGGACAACTGATGCAGTTTGTAGTGTTATTCATTTGGTTGCCCATCGTAGCTGTTACGGAGGGAGCTCGCAAACGTTGGTATATCATTATTCCAGTAAGTGTATTGGTGCTGCTACTGCCTTTTTATTCTAAGTTAAGTTTTTACCCATTACTGGCTTTAAGTATAGCAGGCATTGTGTGGTTTGTGCTAAACCTTAACAAGCAAATAGAAAATAGACCAAGTGAAGATAATGTAACGGGACGTGAGTTTTGGATGTTCATAGGCTCACTTATGCTGGTATTGAGTGCGGTACAAATTCTAGTAGGTACATCATTACCTGTCTTTAATAAAGTATTTGGGTCGGACTTTGTCCCGCCTAAAGATGCCATTGGTTTTTATAATCGATACCAAATGCCCATTGCTATTGTAATTGCGATGCTCATGGCTGTAGGGCAATTTTTTAGGTATAAAAATACTCCCGATAAATTAAAGCTAGCCAAGGAAATATTAATTACCTTGTTTGTAGCTGTCGCTCTTACCTTGGGCGGGGTGTTCTTGTTTGGCATTTCAAATCCTATGTACGTTATCTTTATGCTTGCGGGGATTTATGCTTTTGTAGCGAACCTAGCATATCTACTTATATATGTTCGGCATGCTAAGCTAAGTGGGTCTTCTATAGCCCATATTGGTTTTGGATTAATGCTACTGGGTGTTTTGGTTTCAAGTGCCAAGAAACAAGTGATAACGGCTGATTTTAGCGGTCAAATGGGTGGTTTTGATGAAAGTGCACGTAAAGAAAACATGCTACTTAGAAAAGGTGAACCTACTCGTTTAGGAGATTTTATGGTGACCTATCAAGGCGATAGCGTGAGTGGAGAGGATGTTTATTTTAGCATTCATTATAAATCTATAGTAGGAGATGAAGAGTTTACGCTAAAACCCAACTCTCAGCTAAGTGAGGAAATGGGTTTATTATCTAATCCAGATACACGTCATTATTTGACATATGATGTTTACACACATATAACCTCTGTTCCCAAAGAGAACAGTGACAGTATTACGTGGAGAAATGTAAAAGAATTTGAAGTACAGAAAGGAGACAGTATCATTACTGCTAACGGCGTTGTTTATTTTACAGGTATAGACCAAGGAAATGGAGAAAGTATAGGTTTGAAAAACACTACGCTTGTTAAAGCTTTATTAAAAGTAAGAAACGGTAATAATACAGTAGAGGCAGAGCCGCTTTTTGGGATAAACGAGCAAACATTTTTTAGCATTAGAACTGAACTTGCTGAGGTAGGATTGCGTTTTGGTTTTGAGGTAAGACCCACAGAGGGAGGCGAGCCAAAAGCTATCTTAGAAATTTCAGAAACTACACCTCAGCCAAAATTTATTGTTATGAAAGGGATTGTATTCCCGTATATCAATCTACTCTGGTTAGGAACGGTGCTTATGGTACTAGGTTTTGGTCTAGCTGCGTGGAATCGTTTAGAACTCAAGAAAAGTATGGCGTGAAGTATAAAATCACGTTCATAGGAAGTGGGAATATAGCTACAAATTTGGCCCATGCTTTTGATAAAGCGGGTCATACTATACATCAAGTTATCAGTAAGCATGAAAGTCATGCAAAGGAGTTGGCGAGTAAATTTGGTGCTTATTACGGTGACACTTCTAGTGAGTTGTACAAAGACGCTGATTTTATTATTCTAGCGGTGAGTGATGAAGCATATCCTCAAGCGCTCACCCTTGTAAATGCTAAATGTAGGGCCATTATTTGCCATACATCGGGTTCTGTAAGCATGAATGTATTGAGTTCATATCCTGGTGATTTTGGAGTTATTTACCCTTTACAGTCTTTACGTAAAGAAGAAGTAAAAAACGTAATGCAAGTACCTTTTTTTATTGAAGGGAATAATGCGAATACATTAAATAACATCAAGGAATTGGCTGATTCTATCTCCAATAAAGTAAGTGAAGTTACGAGTGAACAACGCGAAAAATATCACTTGGCGGCGGTATTTGCCAATAATTTCACTAACCTGATGTACAGTATAGCAGCGGAATATTTGGAGAAAGAGGGATTGAGTTTCGATAATTTGCTTCCTATTATTACGGAAACAGCTTCAAGATTAAAAGAGGGTAAACCAAAAGCCTGGCAGACAGGACCTGCCAAAAGAGGAGATAAGGCGGTGATAGATAAGCATATAAGCATGCTTGATGATCCATCGCTCAAAATTATTTATAAACAATTATCAGAATACATCAGCTCTACCTAGCTTGGAATTTGTATTTAACCTATCTTGGGCATCTATTAAGGAAAATAATATTATGGATGGGCAAGAATTAGTACCACAACGCGTAAATCAGAATTTGTACAATGTTTTTTCAATATGTCAAGATTTTAGACAACGATTGGTTCAGTATCAACGACTTTCTGAAAAAGCTGGAGAACCTAGTCTTCCAGAGATTAACAAATAGCATAAAGTTTTAATAAATGATGAGATATTTAGTTGTCTTAATTGTAAGTACTGCGTTTGCAGTATGTTCTCACGCCCAAGTAGTGGAGATAAATCCGAGTGTGCAATGGACCTATGTAAGGTCGCAGAAACTAGATTTGCAATCCGATAATGTGTATCAATATGAATTCCCGGCAGAGCAGGGTAATAACTATATCTTTAGTTTGCTAACGGAGAATGCGGGTCTTTCCACTTGGGTTAAAATTTATGATATACAAATGAAGCCCATTGCGAAAATTGAGAAGACTAACGCTCCGCAAAGTACTGCACTTGAATTCAATGTGCCAGCAACGGGAACCTACATCGTAGCGCTAGGTTACGCAAATAATACGAACTCAGCGGATAAGAATAATGTCAATTTTGATTTTACGCTTATCAAAAGGCCCAAAGTGGCAAAGTAGACTCGGTAATTTATTGGAATAGAATCATGAGCTTATAGCCAATGATTGGCGGTTCATCCCTATAATCACTTCAAAATCTAGTTGACCATTTTGAGATTCCCTTTTGCCCTGCAACTTCGAATCTACACATCCTCCTGCTCAATGTTTTTATTCTGCTAAGAAAAAACAGCTTACCAACAACTCTGTGCCCTTTTTGCCTTTGTGGTAAAAAACACACCTCGTTTGTCGATAAATTTGGCAATTTTATGTTGTTTATTATCAGCTATTTGCCTATTTTATTACAAAATTTTTATTACAAAAAAAATTTCCTATTTTCGGAATAGAACAAAACTCTAATTGCGGATTTATAAACTCTAAATAAGCAATACATTTTATTAGTCAAGTAACTATAAAAAATGCACTAAA
>CAMDCQ010000173.1 GCA_945890595.1 Chitinophaga pinensis | reverse complement strand
CTTTGGCCTGCAGGAGAAGATTTCGCTTATTATTCGCAGGAAATTCCAGCTTGTTTTTACAGACTAGGTACCAGAAATGAAGCGGAAGGAAAAACCAGCATGGTACACACTCCTACTTTTGATGTTGATGAAGAATCTCTAAAAATAGGAAGTGGACTGATGGCATGGCTAGCGATACAAGAGTTGCAAACCAAATGAAATAGGGTTTACAGCTAATTAAGCATCATGAAGTGTAGGTATTACCATTCATTGTAATGTGAAGCATCTATTAAATCAATATAATAATGAGCATCTACAAACAGCAACTCGGAAAGGAAGGCGAAGAAATAGCCGCAGCTCACCTGATAAAGGAAGGCTATAAAATCTTGGTACGTAATTACCGAAGTGGACGGGCAGAGGTAGACATCATCGCCATGAAAGATGACATCCTAATTATAATCGAAGTGAAAACCCGCGAGACAGATGCATATGGTCATCCGGAAGAGGCGGTAGGCAGTAATAAAGTGAATATGCTTGCGCAAGGTGCTGAGGATTATTTAGTAGACAACGACTTGCATAATAACGTTCGCTATGATATCATTTCGGTGATCAAAAACCAGTACAAAACAGAAGTACATCATCTCGAAGATGCCTTTTGGCCCGGGTTATATTAAGTTTAACTCTTTCGCAATTCTATTTTAATGGCTCCACTTTCTGGTATAGCTTTGTAGCCAACACAGGAAGTGATTATCCTCGGTGTATTTGTCAACTTAACTTGCTTTATATCTGTCTCTTGAATGAAAAAACTTATTTTACTCCTATCCCTTTTTCTTTTTAACACTGCCATTTTCGCGCAAGACAACGCCTTGGAAGTTAAATCAAAAGAACTTGCCGAAACGCAAGTAGCACTTGATGCACTGAAAGCAAAAGTGGATTCACTAAAAACGGAAGTAAACGCACTTACCCCAAGAAAAACATGGAGCAAAGGCGGCTATACAGGTGTCAACTTTAGTTCTTTAGGGCTTACCAACTGGGTAGCCGGAGGCGTTTCTTCTAATTCAATTACGGTATTTGGAAATATTTTTCGCAACTATAAGCAACGAAAAATAGAATGGGTTAACAACTTGGACGTAGCCTATGGTTTCATCCAAAATGACGGTGCTGCTTTACGAAAAAATGACGACAGAATCGACCTCCTGTCTAAAGCGGGTTATGCCCTAGCTCCTAAGGTAAATTTCTCTGGCTTAGCTAACTTTAAATCCCAATTTGCCCCAGGTTTTCAATTTAACGATGAGACCATATCTGACAATGAACGTGTTGCAATCTCTAAATTCATGTCGCCAGCTACCTTAGTAACATCTGCAGGTTTTGACTTTAAGGTAACCAACCATCTTGCCATCTATGTATCACCCGCTACTGGCAAGTTTACATTTGTAATGAACGATTCTATTGCAGCAGTTCGCACCTATATTCCCGACGATAAAGATGATAATGGCAACTATTACTACGCCGAACATTTTAGACCTGAATTTGGAGCTTATTTAAAGGCCACATTAAAAAAAGATCTTACCGAAAAAATATATGTGAAATCTACCTTAGACCTGTTTAATAACTTAACAGATGCAAATAAAAAAAATAGATTGAATACCGATATCGATTGGATTACAGACTTTAACATGAAACTCACTAAGTTCTTAACTGCCAAAGTGTTTGCCAACGTAAAGTACGATCACAACCAAGTTATGCCATCAGACGCTTTGCTAAATAAAGGACCAAAAACCCAATTTCAAAGGCTTATTGGACTGGGATTTATGTACAAATTTTAACTAACGACAACTTGCCCTTTGGTCTTTAAAACTCCCTAAGGTGATACTTTGGATTTTTTTAGTTTACCTTTGTTACAATAACATTGAAACAATTTCTTTCCATAGCGTTAGTATTCTTTTTCTTGCTCCCTAGTATTGGACTTCATATTGATATGAGTCAGTGCTGTGGAAGCATAGAGAACTTGGGTATTTCCCATAGTGCTAAAATAGAAATTAGTTCCTGTTGTGATCCGCAAAAATCAGCATCTTGTAAAGAAGAAAAAGAGATTGTTCAATCTCCCGTTTATCAAGATTTAGCGAGCGAAGGTAGCTTTGAGTTACAGAACGCCCCCATTTTTGACCTGCCGGTAAAACTAAATTGCCAATATCTTTTAGTCTCAGAAATCATTTATCAAACCCCCTTTTTATCGTTTGATAACGTCAGACTAAAACCCAGTTTTCTGCAGGTGTTTTTGTGTTAGGAGTTAGATTTTTTTTGAACCGTGCGTTCAATTAATTTTCTAATTTCTAATCATACAAAAACATACATCATGAAAAAAATAATTTTACTGGTCACCTTGCTAAGTAGTCTTTGGGTACAAGGGCAACACGAGCAACATGACATAAGTGGGACAGTTACGTACACCATTGGTGATAAGATACGTCCTATAGCAGGAGCCTTTGTGCACTGGCAAGAAAACCCCAGCGGCGTTTATGCCGATAGTACAGGACATTTTAGGATAGAGCATCATCATGAAGCGCCTTACCTAATTGCATCATTTGCTTCGTATAAATCTGACACTATCTACGTCAATGACCTTACAAGACCGGTAGTATTTACCTTAAAAGATCAAAACGAATTGCAAGGAGCTACCGTCTTTGCAAAAAAACTCAGTTATAGCCTGAGTAAATTAGACCCTAGAACTACTATACTAATGGGTGAACGTGAGTTTCAAAAAGCGGCATGCTGTAATTTATCCGAGAGTTTTGAAAATTCACCCGCTATAGATGCCAGTTTTGCCGACGCCGTAACCGGCACCAAGCAGATTAAAATGCTGGGTTTAGATGGCTTTTATACCTTGATAGGGCAAGAATATATGCCCTCTGTGAGAACACTCAACAGTTATTATGGACTGAGTTACATCCCTTCTGCGTGGGTAGATGCTATACAGATTACCAAAGGAGCCGGCAGCGTAGTAAATGGGTACGAGAGTATTGCAGGTCAAATTAACGTAGAACTAAAAAAGCCATTTGGCAAAGAAAAGCTAGTGCTAGACCAGTTTGTGAGCGACGGCGGTCGCTCTGAAACCGATTTTATGTACGTAAAGGATATAAATCAAAAAGTGGCAACTTCTGTTTTTGGTCGATATGCCTACCGTGGTTCTAATTTCGACAGAAATAACGACGGATTTTTAGATGTCCCACTGTCTAAAGATTATAAACTCATGAACAGATGGCAATTTATAACCGACGTAGGGCTTGAAGGAATCGCCACGGCAAGCTACCAACGCAACACCCAAGAAGCCGGACAAACCGCGTTTGCCAACGGCGATAAAAATGCTTATGGTATTGGAATAGACGCAGAAGTTTTTGACGTTTCTGCCAAACTGGGCAAGGTTAATAAAAACAAGCCAAACAGCAGTTTTGGCTCTCAGTACAACTTTAATCACTCCAATTTAACCAGTACCTATGGATCTGTAGAAGATAATGAATCCTATGAAGCACGTGCCGATCAAGCATACGTCAACTTGCTTTATCAAAGTATTATTGGCAACACTTTTCATCAGTATCAAACTGGGCTTTCTTTTCTATTTGACAATACCAGTGAGCGTTATGCTGGCTTTTATTTTACTAGACAAGAGGCTGTTCCCGGTGCTTTTTTCGAATATACCTACAAACCAAAAGAGACCTTTAGTTTAGTAGGTGGCATTAGAACGGATTACAATTCTATTTACGGACTTTCTATAACGCCTCGTTTTCATGGCAAATACCGATTTAACCAAGAAAAAACCTCACTTCGCATGTCTGCAGGTTTGGGCAGAAGAACCAGTAATCCCTTAGCTCAAAACCAACAAATTTTTGCTAGTGGGCGTACATTGATAATAGAAATGACTGATCCCAATTTGGCTTACGGATTAGAACAAGAAGTTGCACTAAATTCAGGTTTGAGCTTTGAACATGAGTTTAGATTACTTTTTATGCCCGCCACCATCGGCTTAGATTATTTTAACACCACATTTCTGCAAGAAGTTGTAGTGGATAGAGAGACGGAAGGTGTTGCTCGTTTTTATAACATGAAGAATGGCACTCGGGCTCATAGTTTTCAAACCCAATTAGACGTACAGCCTGCAAGAAGAACCGACATTAGAATAGCCTATCGTATGTTTGATGTAGAAACCAAATACAAAGATTTGGGTACCCTTGCTAAGCCTTTTATCTCGAGGCATAGAGCATTTATCAACCTTACACAAAAAACCAGAAAAGACTGGCAATTTAGCTCAACTGCAACATGGTACGGGAGGCAGCGTATTGCAGGCAAATTTTACCCTCCGAATCCGCCTAACATTAATCTGATTTATAACCCAAACTATATAGCTTCTCCTAATTTTATTTTATGGAACGCCCAAATAAGCAAAACCTTCAAGAAACAATTTGAAGTGTATATAGGAGCAGAGAATTTATTGAATTACAAACAAGAAAACCCTATACAAGAAGCCGACAAACCATTTAGCAGTAACTTTGATGCAGGATTGGTATGGGGCCCTATATTTGGTAGAATGATATATGGAGGATTTAGACTAAGACTAAAATCATAATGGAAGAAAAAGAAATAACTATCGCAGGTATTTCCTGCATGAGTTGCGTGAGCAAAATAGAAAAAGCCTTATATAGCAATGCAGCTATACAAAAGGTGAGTATAGATAAAGAAACAGGGAAAGCATTGCTGAGTGGCGCTAGCTTACCACATCAAGATATCATTACATCCTTGGTGGAGTCTGCTGGTGACTACAAAATAGATGCAACGTATGTAGCGGCCAAGGAGTCTAACACTAGCATGCAGAGATACAAACCCTTACTAAT
>CAMDCQ010000172.1 GCA_945890595.1 Chitinophaga pinensis | reverse complement strand
GTTCACCGCTACTTATAGGCTATTTCTTCAGTAGTTATTTTCATAAGGATTGGAGTAATTGGTCTAATCCGCAGTTTTGGTTTCTTTGTTGTTTTGGGATAGCTGTTTTCTCGTATCGTAGCGTATTAAGTAATCACGTAGACCAATGGCTTATTCCTTTTGAAAACTATGCGCATATTGATTGGCTTAGAAGCATTGTAGGAACTGTAGCAAGGGGTACCTTTTTATTTCTAGGGATATGGACTTATTGGTATTTTGCAGATAAGAATAAACAACCGTTCTACGGATTTACAGTTAAAAACTACAGCCTAAAACCGTATCTTGTTATGTTGGCTATTATGTTGCCGCTTATTGGTGTAGCCAGCACACTTCCCGACTTTTTAGCATCCTACCCGCAAGTACAAGATTTTAAATCTCTTGACTTTTCTAACGCCTCTCATTTTAAGCATTTAGCTTTATACGAACTCCTTTATGGCCTCGATTTTTTCAGTATTGAATTCTTTTTTAGGGGTTTTATGGTACTAGCATTTGTGGGCATAGTTGGACCACGAGCTATACTTCCTATGGCTTATGTATATTTGGTTATCCATTGGAACAAACCTATGGGCGAACTCATAAGCTCTTTTTTTGGAGGCAGTCTTTTGGGAATAATAGCCTATTACAGCAGAAGTATCGTTGGTGGAATTATAGTTCATGTGGGCATAGCTTGGATGATGGAACTTGGCGCTTTTATCAGTAAATACTTTTTCCCTTGAACACCTTCTTAAGCACCAATATCAAAACTATAAAGGGCGTAGGTACCGTGCGTGCCGAAGTGCTCAACAAGGAACTTGGCATTTTTACTGTTGCAGACTTACTGTCTTATTATCCATTTCGTTACGTAGACCGATCAAAGTATTATGCTATAAGCGAGATAGATTCGAACTCAAGCTATATTCAATTAAAAGGATATGTTACCCACATCAAAGAGCTAGGAGACCAACGTAAAACAAGGCTTGTGGCCACGTTTACCGATGGTAAGGAAGAGATAGAACTACTTTGGTTTAAGAGTGTGAGCTATTTTAAGAGTAACCTTAAGTTGCAGGAGGAAATCATCGTATTTGGGAAGCCTACATTCTTTAACGGAAAAATAAATATTACCCATCCAGAAGTAGACACCGTTTATGGTAGAAGTAATGCGGCTGCGCTAGAAGCGATATATAACACTACCGAAATGATGAAAACCCGCAGGGTAGAGAGTAAAGCCATTCGACAAACTATTCAAAATGTGTTAACCCATGAGCAGTTTGCAGTGCCAGAAATATTCCCTGCTGCATTTTGTGAAACCTACAAGCTAATACCCCGCGACAAAGCCTATAAATTCATTCATCATCCGCCAAGTGCGCGACATATAGATGCCGCAACCTATAGGTTTAAGTTTGAAGAATTATTTTTCTTACAATTTCCCTTCATACAACAAAAATTAAAACGAGGCGACGCCGCCGATGGCATAACCTTTGGCAAACAAAACAGTCTTTTTGAAACTTTTTGCGAGAATCACTTGCCATTTGCTTTAACAGGCGCTCAAGAAAGAGTATTAACCGAAATTAAATCAGACTTCTGTTCAGGTAAGCAGATGAATAGACTCCTGCAAGGTGATGTTGGAAGCGGAAAAACCATAGTTGCATTTTTAAGCGTGTTAATGGCCGTGGATAATGGCTATCAGGCCAGTTTAATGGCGCCTACAGAGATTCTAGCCATTCAGCATTATATTGGTTTAAAAGAGCTAGCCGACAAAATAGGTATAGAAATAGGTATTTTAACAGGCTCATCCAAAACAAAAGAACGCCGAATTTTGCATGAGAAATTAGAAAATGGGCAGATAAAACTGCTTATCGGCACACACGCTTTGATAGAAGATGTGGTTAAATTTGAGAATTTAGGACTTACTATTATAGATGAGCAACATCGTTTTGGAGTTGCTCAACGGGCTAAGCTAATGGATAAAGGCAAGCTAAATCCGCATGTACTGGTAATGACCGCAACTCCTATTCCGCGTACGCTGGCTATGAGCGTATATGGCGATTTAGATTACAGTGTTATTGACGAAATGCCCGCAGGTCGAAAAGCGATTCGCACCGCACACAGATTTGGTTTTGCGCGCGAAAAAGTATGGGCTTTCATTAAAGAAGAAATCGCCAAAGGCAGACAAGCATACGTTGTTTACCCACTTATAGAAGAAAGTGAGACCCTTCATTACAAAGATTTAAATAATGGATTTGATCAATTATTGGAGTACTTCCCTAGGCCAGAATACCAAGTAGAAATGCTCCATGGTAAAATGAAACCTGCCGAAAAAGAAGCCAAGATGAAAGACTTCTCCGATGGGAAAACGCATATACTCGTTAGCACCACCGTAATAGAAGTAGGCATCAACGTACCTAATGCGAGCATTATGGTTATAGAGAGTTCAGAGAAATTTGGTTTATCACAGTTGCACCAATTAAGAGGTCGTGTAGGACGTGGCGCAGAACAAAGCTATTGCATATTGCTTAGCAATAAAAATCTAAGCGAGAACGCGCAAACCCGCTTAAAGGCAATGGTAAATACCACAAGTGGATTCGAATTAAGTGAAATTGATATGCAGCTAAGAGGCTTTGGCGATATAGCAGGAACTCGGCAAAGTGGGCTAGATCAATTGACACTCGCTTCTTTGAGCACAGACGCTCCTATCGCCGAAGAAGCGCGTAAAGCAATAATTGCATTATTAGAAGTAGATCCGGAATTAAGCGAACACCAAAACCTCAAAAAACACATGTCAATGCGACAAGGACATAAGGCTTGGGAGAAAATTGCATAGCTTAGATTAAAGGTTCGCCTTTTTTTCAGTCTAAACCAATCAACTTCTAGAATTGGTATTTAATTCTCTATGTATTTTTTAAGCGCCGACAGATTGGTCGCTGTATTTATTTTATGGGTTTCTTCGGTTCTTAACATCATTCTGCTTCCCATGCTCAACGCCTTCATTTTAACCATTACAGATATTCTAGTGTGGTTACTGTCTAATACTTCGAGGGTATAATCATCTGTTCGGCTAAAAAAATCGGGCACATCACCAACCACAGCCAAACGGGTAAACGTGTCACAAACAGTTATCACACGGTGCATAACCATTTCCTTTGGATAAAATAAATCGTATTCACTTTCTATGCCTACTCCGTCCCCTTTTGTTTGTTTTGCGATATCTAGTCCGTGCATCCAGTTGGGCAAAGCTTGAGGTTCGTGCAGTGCCTCAAACACAGACTGTATAGGAGCACTTACATCCTCATTCACCTGAAATGTAATTTCTGATGGAGAAAGTAAAATCAATCCGTAAAATCCGGCAGCTATAAATAGCATAAAAATGCCGATGTATTTCATTACGTTCATGGGACAAAACTACGTTATTTCGAGAGATACCTCGCTGATAAATAGAGATTATGACCTAAGAGATATTGTACACAGAAAAGTAAAAGCTACTTAAGCTACTTACTCGTCAACCTTGCTACATACTTACCCAGTACATCCAATTCAATATTCACAATGCTACCTAGTCTTAGGCTGTGAAAATTGGTATGCTCATACGTATAGGGTATTATAGCGACGCCAAATTTACGATCACGTACATGTGTAACGGTAAGGCTAGTACCATTTATAGTAACGGAGCCTTTGTGTATGATGAGCTTTTCGGGAGCATAACCATTGATGTCTGTGAAATCAACATCTAGTTCAAACTCGTATTCCCAACTACCGTCTTTATCTTCTACCTGTATTACAGTTGCTTTGCCGTCGACATGACCTTGGACCATGTGACCATCCAGTCTGTCATTTAAGCGAATACAACGTTCAAAATTGACTTTGTCATTTACATTCAGTTGGCCAAGATTAGTTAATCGAAGTGTTTCTTCAATAGCCGTTACTTTATAATCATCGCCCTGGATGTCTACCACCGTAAGACAAACGCCGTTATGTGCCACACTCTGGTCTATTTTAAGCTCATGGGTGTACTCACTCTTAAAAGTAAATGTAAGATTGGTCCCTTTTCCCTCTATCTGGCTGAGGGTGGCTATCGTTTCTATTATTCCGCTGAACATTTATTTAAAACTCAAAAACAAATAACAAATACAAATTTCAAAACTAGTCCGTTAGACATTTCGCTTGTTTACAATAATTTTAGAAACGATTGCGATCAATTGTTCTAACTCTCCAAGTATATTATCAATCACCTCATTTTTGTAAGCCCCTACATACCTTAATATTTTCAAACTCATTCTTGTTTCTTTTAACTCCTTTATACTTAACGAAGCTTTAAAGATAAAGTCTTTTGTCGTAATTGTTCCCTGAAGCTCCCCGAAATTTAAAGCTGCACTTCCGGAAGATCTAATCATCTGTTTTGTGTAGTATTCGGAAGTGAAATCTTTTTTGATACTGCCAGAAAAAAGTACAATCTCTCCAGCAAAAGCAATTAACCTGTCCTCCAGATCAAAAGCCTTTGAATTTGAATTTGAGTTTGTATTTGAGTTTGACACTTGAGTTTGTATTTGAGTTTGTATTTGAGTTTGAGTTTGTACTTCTTTTACTTCTCTACAAACAATTCAATCTCTCCAGCAAAAGCAATTAACCTGTCCTCCAGATCAAAAGCCTTTGAATTTGAATTTGAATTTGAGTTTGTATTTGAGTTTGTATTTGAGTTTGTACTTCTTTTACTTCTCTAACAATACTATGCAATCTCTCCAGCAAAAGCAATTAACCCGTCCGCCAGATCAAAAGCCTTTGAATTTGAGTTTGTATTTGAATTTGAGTTTGTATTTGAGTTTGAGTTTGTATTTGAGTTTGAGTTTGTATTTGAAT
>CAMDCQ010000171.1 GCA_945890595.1 Chitinophaga pinensis | reverse complement strand
GGTGCTGCATGGGCTACTACTGCAGGATATTGTTTAAGTGGCGGATATACATTGTGGTTTTTAGTATCGGGTAGAAGTGAACTGAAATTAACCAAAAGCAATGTTAAGCTAGACCTGCCTGTTACCGCTGAAATTGCTTCAATCGGTTCTATTACACTAGTGCGGCAAGGGATGTTTAGCTTATTGGCTATTGTGTTAAACAGTCAACTTAATACATGGGGCAATATCGAATATGCGGCAACCCTAGGAGACAAAGGGGGTTCACATGCTTTAGCTATTTATGGATTAATTAGAGGATATACCTTATTTATTGCGTTTCCTATCATTGGGGTAATGCAAGGACTTATGCCTATTATAAGTTATAATTATGGCTCTAAAAATTGGATGAGAGTAAGCGATACTATAATTCTAGGCTTGAAATGGACCTTTAGTATATCTATCCTAATGCTGGGGATTCTGTTTTTGTTCCCGAAGCCGCTAATACAAATTTTTACGGAAGACAAAGAATTATTGGCCCATACGCCAAGAGTTCTGAAGTGGATTTTTATATCCTTACCACTTATGGGTGTAGGGTTTATTGGAGGCGCCTATTTTCAAGCCATAGGGAAGCCAATGCCAGCATTAGTTCTTACCCTAGCTAGGCAAGGAATATTTATGATTCCTCTAATGTTTGTTTTTGCGCATTTTGTAGGCCTAGATGGTGTTTGGTTTTCAATGCCAGTAGGAGAGATATTGGCCGGTCTGTGGGCAGGGATTTGGTTGTACATGGAGATAACCAAGATGAACAAGAACTCAAAAGTTACTGCGGAATAGCATAAAGTAATTACCTTTTCTTTTTTTTACATTTGTACCACCGTTAAAAAGGGTGTAACATGAAATTGCATAATACTATTAATGGGGAAGAATTAAAGGAGAAAATCAAAACAAGTGACGAAAAACGCACTACTATCTCCTTTTACAAGTATGCCCAAATAGGCAACCCCCAATTGTTTCGAGATCATCTGTTCTTCTATTGGGATCAACTCGGGGTGCTAGGTAGAATATACGTAGCTCACGAAGGAATCAATGCGCAACTTAGCGTGCCTAATAATAAGTTAGAAGCGTATAAAGCAGAGTTGGAGAACATTACCTTTTTGAAAGGGATAAGGTTAAATTTTGCTGTAGATGATGATGGAAAATCGTTCTTTAAACTTGCTATAAAAGTAAGATCTAAGATAGTAGCAGATGGACTTGAGGATGACCTTTTTGATGTAAGCAAGCCAGGCAATTACTTAAATGTGGAAGAATTTAACAAGCTTACAGATGATGAAAACACCTTGCTTATTGATATGCGTAATCATTATGAAAGTGAAGTGGGACATTTTGATGGAGCATGGTGCCCCGACGTAGATACCTTTAGGGAGCAACTCCCTTTAGTGGTGCATGAGCTACAAGAGCAAAAAGATAAGACCGTAGTGATGTATTGCACGGGTGGCATAAGGTGCGAGAAAGCAAGCGCTTATCTTAAGCACAAAGGGTTTAAAGACGTTTACCACTTAGAAGGAGGAATCATTAAATATGCAAGAGATGCCAAAGAAAAAGGACTTCCTAACAAATTTATTGGGAAAAATTTTGTTTTTGACGAACGTCTCAATGAACGAATTACAGATGATGTAATTGCCAGTTGTCATCAGTGCGGAGAACCTTTTGACGATCATAGCAATTGCAAAAACAAAGCATGTAATCTACTCTTTATTCAATGTTCTAAATGTGCTCAAAAATTCAGTAATACGTGTTCGGTCGAATGCCAAACTATCGCTGCAATGCCAGAGGAAGAGCAACGTGCATTGCGCAAAGGGAAAGATACAGGCGTTCGTATTTTCAGTAAAGGCCGATTTAAATAAAAAAGCCCCATACCAGAGGTGCGAGGCTTTTATAATTTTATGTAGTCGTATTATTTTCTGTACATTACAGCATCGACCGCTTCAACCACACGTTGTACGTTGGGTAACCAGGCGTCAACTAGCGTAGCAGCATAAGGTAACGGTGTATCACGCGTAGTTACACGTTTTATCGGCGCGTCCAAATGATCAAATACCATTTGGCTCATCATGTAACTAATTTCAGATGAGATTGAGGCAAGTGGCCAAGCTTCTTCTAAAACAACGCATCTATTTGTTTTCTTTATACTTTCTGCAATTGTATGATAGTCAATCGGTCTTACAGATTGTAAGTCGATAAGTTCTACATCTATTCCTTTTTCAGCTAATGCTACAACAGCGTCTTCAGCAACACGCATCATTTTACCAAATGATACAAGCGTTACATCTGTGCCCACTTTTTGTATGTTGGCTTGTCCAATAGGGATATAATACTCTTCTTCAGGAACATCGTGCTTTAGGCCATACATTTGTTCACTCTCCATAAAAATAACTGGATCTGGATCTATAATAGCAGATTTCAAAAGACCTTTTGCATTGTAAGCGTTAGACAAAACCACAACTTTGAGTCCAGGGCAGTTTGCGTACCAGTTTTCAAAAGCTTGAGAGTGCTGAGCACCTAATTGTCCTGCGCTACCGGTTGGTCCTCTAAATACCATAGGGCAAGTAAATTGACCACCACTCATGCTATTCATTTTTGCTGCTGCATTTATTACTTGGTCAATTGCAACAAGACTAAAGTTAAATGTCATGAATTCAACAATGGGTTTGAGTCCATTACTTGCAGCACCAGTTGCTATACCGGCAAATCCAAGTTCCGCAATAGGAGTGTCTATTACCCGCTTTGGTCCAAACTCATCAAGCATGCCTTGACTTACCTTATATGCACCATTGTATTCTGCTACTTCTTCACCTATAAGAAACACAGATGGATCTTTTCTCATTTCTTCGTTCATTGCCTCACGAAGTGCCTCACGTATTTGCAGTTGTCTTGCCATTTCTTTTTTACGAGGGGCAAAAATAATAATAATGCGCTCATTCGTGCAGGAATAATAACTACTTCGTCTCATACTCCCACATTTGACTGAGATGATTTTTTTTGATGGGCATTTTTTTTTCTGGGCAACTCGATTTGAAGTAATGTTACCCTTATCGTTAATTCTGTACTGTACATGGAATGGAGCAAATTATGGTTGACGGCTAGTCAATTTTAAGTACGTTTGTACCATAAAACCAAGTACATAGAGTAAATGTAGGATTTTAAATAGGGTAGTTGTGTCTGTTTACAATTTATCGAACAGAAGCAACGAAACTATTTTAAAATCTAAATCAATAGTGCAGAAAAATTTTTCAGCTTTTCTAAAGTTGAAATACTTAGCTTTTAGTATATGTGGCCAGACTTCTGTCTGGCCATTTTTTTTTAAGTTTCAAATACAAGCTAGTTTTATCACCTTATCTTTGCACCAATGCATAAAATAGAGCGGTTATTACAAGACAGAATTCTCTTTTTGGATGGTGCAATGGGCACAATGATCCAAAAACACAAACTCTCCGAAGAGCAATATCGTGGAGAACGATTTGCTGATTATCAACACAATCTAAAAGGGAATAATGATCTGTTATCGATAACTCAGCCTCATATCATTACAGAAATTCACAATCAGTTCTTAGAAGCTGGAGCTGATATTATTGAAACAAATAGTTTCAATAGTACAGCGGTTTCTATGGCGGATTATCATATGGAATTTTTAGTTGATGAGTTAAATATAGCTTCTGCGAAACTAGCTAGAAATGCGGCAGACGCTTATACCGCTAAAAATCCAGACAAGCCACGTTTCGTAGCGGGAAGCATTGGACCAACCAATAAGACCGCGAGTCTTTCTCCTGATGTCAATAATCCGGGCTATCGTGCAGTCAGTTTTGATGATTTAGTGGCTACCTACAGACAGCAAACTATAGCTTTAGTGCAAGGAGGTGTAGATATTTTTTTAATTGAAACAGTCTTTGACACCCTAAACTGTAAAGCAGCCATCTTCGCCATACTAGAAGTTAAAGAAGAAATGGGTTTAGATACACCCATTATGATTAGTGGTACAATAACAGACGCGAGTGGAAGAACCTTAAGCGGTCAAACAGTGGAGGCGTTTTGGTATAGTGTTAGTCATGCTAAACCGCTAAGTATTGGTCTTAACTGCGCCTTAGGGGCCGATCAAATGAGACCGTTTATCAAAGAGCTAAGTGATAAGGCGTGGTGCAGAGTATCGGCACATCCCAATGCAGGCTTACCAAATGAATTTGGCGAATACGATGAAACACCAGAAAGTATGAGTAAGGTGGTAGGAGAATTTGCTAGCAGCGGATTTTTAAATATAGTTGGAGGATGCTGCGGAACAACCCCAGAACACCTAAAGGCGATTATCGATCGAGTTCAAAACGAAAAACCAAGGGAGATTCCAGTACTTGGGCTTTAAGTAACGGCGTAAAATTTTAATTTTACCGTAATATTTGTATTTTCGTTTTATGAAGGCAAGCTATTATGGTATTTTGACACTCTTGGTTTTAGTAGTGTCTTGTACACCCAAAAAAGGTAAAATTCATCCCGAAACACATGAAGTAAGAATGGATATCACGGTAGGCGCTGGAGCTAATGTCCAATCCTTTAACGTTTATAAAGACGACAAGATAGTAAGTCAGATCAGTGCTTCTGGGGAAGATAATGCAACCTATACGTATTCGGAAAGTAACCCAGTAACAGAGCATCCATATAAACTAGCTTACATTGTAGAGCCGATGTTTAAGGATTCTGTTAATGCTATGACAGCTGTCACTCTACAGATTTTTGTAGACGATGTTGAAAAGGCAAAAACTACGCGTCCTGCAGTTGTGTATGGAGGTTTAGCAAAACTTAATTATCAGGGCCAGTAAATAACGGGTAAGTGAGTCATAACAA
>CAMDCQ010000170.1 GCA_945890595.1 Chitinophaga pinensis | reverse complement strand
TCAACTTACCTTTGGTCCTTGAATGAGCGCTTTGCATATACATCCAGAACTTATTGAACAAAAAGGCACCATTCCATTCATCCAAAACACCACACTACCCATGAAATATAAACGAATACTACTCAAACTAAGTGGCGAAGCTTTGCTTGGCGATAAAGAATTTGGTATAGACAGCAGCATACTTGCTATGTATGCTCGTGAAATAAAAGCGGCAGTCGCTCTAGGTATAGAAGTAGCCATCGTAATAGGTGGCGGAAATATCTTCCGAGGAGTAAGCGGTGTAGAAGGCGGGATGAAAGATCGTGCTAATGCAGACTATATGGGTATGCTAGCTACTATGATAAACGCCATGGCCTTACAAGGGGCTTTGGAAAATGAAGGCGTTTACACGCGACTACTGAGTGCTATTAAAATGGAGCAAGTAGCAGAACCTTTTGTACGCAGAAGGGCAATAAGGCACCTGGAAAAAGGGCGTGTGGTAATACTAGGTGCAGGAACGGGAAATCCATACTTTACTACAGACACCGCAGCTAGTCTTAGAGCGGTAGAAATAGAAGCAGATGTTATCCTAAAAGGCACCCGTGTAGATGGTATATACACAGCTGACCCCGAAAAAGACGCAACTGCTACTCGTTTTGATAAACTAAGCTTTACCGAGGCAATCAGCCGCAACCTTAAAGTAATGGATATGACGGCCTTTACCCTTTGTCAAGAAAACAACCTCCCCATTATCGTATTTGATATGAATAAAGCGGGAAATCTTATAGAGGTTGTAAAAGGCGTAGAAGTGGGAACGTTAGTGAGTTAGCTAATCGTTATTAGTTAGTCGTTATTAGCTAATCGTTATTAGTTAATGGGTTCATTTATGATTGAAGAAAGATTGCATTAGTTCTTATCGTATTGGCTAATTATTTAATTCTCACAATGGATCATTCTCACATTGGCTCATTATCGTATTCCTTAAAAACTTACACAACATAACTGCATTAAACGTACTCTTTTACGTACCTTTGTATTATGAAAGTAGTTAATTATACAGATTTACGCCTCAATTTAAAATTTTGGCTTGATACAGTTGTGAACGATGTTGAAGAACTAATTATTAAGCGAAAAGACAACAAAGATCTAGTACTTATTCCCCTAGAAGTGTATAACGCTTTAAAGGAAACAACTTATTTACTTTCTGGTAAAAACAGAGAGGTGCTCCTTAAATCCATTGCCGAAGCCGAGGGAGGAAAAGTAGTAGAACAAGACTTAATGGAGGATGAAAATAACCTGGACTAGAACAGCTTGGGAACAATACATTTATTGGAAGCAGATGGATAAACAAAAGCTTAAACGAATAAATGAATTAATCAAACATGTATTAAGAGACCCATTTTCAGGGATTGGCAACCCAGAAGCATTAAAACACGATCTTCAGGGATATTGGTCTAGACGAATAGATAGCGAACACCGATTAGTTTATAAATACATCGAAAACCAATTAATTATAGTTTCCTGTAGATATCACTATTAACCGGAGTCCGATTCTTAGGTTTTCTTTTAACAGTTTCTATAATTTTTTCATTACGCCGAAAAGACTTAGATGGGCTAAGAAAAACCCAATTACTAATTACGAATAACCAACAATTAGAACTTATTCTTCCACATCATGCTTTCTACTGGCTTGATTGTGCGTTTATTATACTTAGCATTTGCTTTTTTGTTGTACATGGTTTCTACATCACCCTCTACTACAAAGTAAATAAGCTGTCCTATTGGCATACCCTTGTACACGCGAACCGGTTGAGTAACCGATATTTCAAGTGTCCACGTATTACAAAATCCCACATCTCCTTTACCTGCAGTCGCATGTATATCTATTCCTAAACGACCTGTACTACTTTTACCTTCTAAAAAAGGTATATGTGCATGCGTTTCGGTATACTCTTCTGTTACCCCTAGATATAAAACTCCAGGTTGTAATTCAAAACCATTGATTGGAATCTCAAAATGCTCAATTTTATTGTGCTCACGCGCATCCAAAACCCTGTCTGTATAACACGCTAAATGTTTACCCAAATGCACATCGTAACTATTAGTTCCAAGGTCGCTCCTGTTAAATGGTTCAATTAAAATAGTGCCTTTTTCTATTTCTTCTAAGATTCGTGTATCGCTAAGTATCATTGGTTTTTGATTGCTTCAATTTTAAGGCATTATTTCAACTTTCCAAAGGCAGAGCGAACGGTCATCACTACAACTTACAAACATATTTTCGTCTATCCACTCCACTTTATTTATACAATTGGTATGACCTTGGTATCTGGCAAAGTCAATTACCTTTACTAACTCTAGTTGATCATTCCAGAGTTTTATCGTTTTATCCATGCTCGAGCTTATTAAAATATTACCATTATAGCTTACGCTTTTCGCCTGATACTCATGTGCAGCAACTGAATAAACTTCTTTGCCAATAGTCAAGTCCCAAGCCCTAATCATGGCATCTCGCCCGGTGCTTACCAGCGTATTTTCATCTAAAAATGCCAAAGCAAAAACCGAGTTGGTATGGCCTCTAAATGTACGCGTGACTTGCATCGTTTCTTTATTTACCTCATAAATAAGATGATCTGACGCCCCGATGAAATAACTCACTTCCGATTGAATTATACATCTCAAACTTTCGTTTGACACTTGCAACGAACACTGCTCTTTGTCAAGTGTGTAGCACAACACCCCATCTTCACCCCCACTCATACTACCCATTATAAAAAACACGCCCCCGTTGTGCTTTTTCTGTTTACTGACTAAGGTGTTATCAGCAAGATTTACTGTGAATATTTCTCCATTGCGAGAACCCAGTAATAAATGAGTTTCATGCTTAGTCATACTGTAAAACGCTTCTCCGCCTTGCATTACAAGATGACCATTATCTGGATTATCAATATCCCATTTTACCACATAACCTTCAGCACCTGCAGAGTATATCGTCCGCGTTTTTTTGTCAACCACAAAATCATAAATGGAATCTTTATGGCCTTTCAATTGTGCTACCTTTGTAATCTTAATTTCTGGTCTACGTGCCATTACATACGAAGAAACATATAAAGAATGGAATAGTTGCGCTTTGGCTCATAGAAGAATCAAAAGAAGAACTTTGGCAACTGCTACCGTCATCTTGGCTTGCTAATTTGGACTTTGAAAAAGTCAATAGGCATAATCTTGCTGCTCGTGTTTTGGCGCATACCGTTTGTCCTGATTTTGATTTTTTAGAAAAAGATGAGTACGGCAAACCATACTTTGACAGTGAAGATCACAAAATATCTATAACTCATGCCGGAGAATACGCTGGATTTATGTTTACCAAAAAACGAGAATGCGGAATTGACATGGAAGAAATAACTGAACGCGTAAGACGTATACAGGGTAAATTCATGCGGCCAGACGAAGAAGCTTTTTTGGCCGACGACCTAAAAGGACTTTACATGCTGTGGTGTGCAAAAGAAGCTTTATATAAATATTACGGATTTAAAGCATTAGATTTTAAACAACACCTCAAACTTGATTATGCACCACTCAAAGAAAGTGGAACACTTACAGGTCATATACATAAGGATGATTACAAGCAGAGCTTAGAACTAGAGTATTCCTTTTTTGATAATTACTTAATATTGCATACCACCTAATGAGTAAAATAATTTGGATAACAGGTGCCGGCACGGGTATTGGAAAAGCGCTAGCATTGGCTTACAATGAGAAAGACAACACCATCATTCTATCTGGCCGAAAAGAAGACCAATTGAATGAAGTAGCCACCTTACTGTCAAATGCTTACGTACTTCCGCTTGATGTAGTAAATGAAGAAGCTATAACACAAGCAGTGGCAGAAGTGACCGCTAAATTTGGGCGTGTAGACGTTCTAATTAATAATGCGGGAGTAAGTCAACGGGCTCTGGTCACAGAAACCTCTAATGACGTTGGACGTCAATTAATGGAGGTTAATTTTTTTGGTAGCGTTCATTTAACCAAGGCTGTATTACCTCTAATGCTCAAAACTGGCACTGGGAACATTGTTGGAATGAGCAGTGCGGCAGGCAAGTTTGGATTTCCATTGCGATCCTACTATTCCGCCAGTAAGCACGCCCTGCACGGATTTTATGAAGCCCTAGGTCTAGAACTAAAAGACACCCAAATACACACCACCGTGGTTTGCCCTGGCAGAATAAAAACGGATATTAGTAAAAATGCGCTGAAAGGTGACGGAGCTGCCCACGCTCAGATGGACGACGGTCAACTTAATGGCGTAGATGTAGATATTTGTGCAGCTAAGATAAAACAAGGCATACGCAGAAATAAATCGGAAATTTACATCGGAGGTGGTGAAGTACTATTGATCTATCTAAAAAGGTATATCCCGTCTCTTTTTAGATTTATAGCCAAGCGAGTAAACCCAGAGTAGAAAGTCCCTCTTAACGAAAAATTGCCATTACATGTACTTAACTTAGTAGTGTAAATAGTTAACTTTAGGTGAAGCTTTAGCCACTAATCTGCCCTGCATTTATACAACTTACTCCTTCACTCATTTTTTAAAATTTATTTTTTATTCTAAAAAGATAAAAGTAGGATTGTACCTATTAAAACAATCACTTGAAAAAAATAGCACTCATTTGCTACGTCTTTATAAGTTTCAACTCCTTTGGTCAAAACTATAATACCGATGCTAGTAAATACACTTTTCTCGAAAAACAATACTTTAGTCAATATAGAGTTGGTGCACTGCTTGGTATATCACCTGGTTTTGAGGTTACACCAAGTAGACGCCCAGCGTATAAAAGTGCAGTTACTATGGTGTCTATCGTAAACATAGGATACAATGCCCGCTTTAATATCAAAGACTTTGATGATAAAGCCTCCATTGCACTTAC
>CAMDCQ010000169.1 GCA_945890595.1 Chitinophaga pinensis | reverse complement strand
AGCAAAGGAGGTACAATTAAGGTATCGTAATAGGAGGTAGGACAGTTGTTAGGTGCATTATTTATAATATGCTCTATGATGTAGGTACCGCCTTTGGTAAATATTAGGGTATCTTGTCTTTTAGTACTGTTGTAGTTACCACTGAACTTAAATTTAGCAATCTTCCGGTCAGTGACTAAATTGTATGTCGAATCTAAAATATTCCACGTATATCCTGGAGTTCCTTTGAACCCAGTTACCGGATTACTTTTTACGGCGTACACACCACAAGGAAGAGTGTCTCTGGTTCTTGTTGCTTTTGCTTTGGGTTTCACTGTAATACGAAACGCACGCGTGTTAAGTGCGTTGAGTTGACAAGCATCGTCTCTTGCGGTTACCGTGAAGTTATAAGGTAAACTACTAGCGGTACCTTCACCAGGTGTCCAACAGAACCTACCGGTTTGGTGTAGTGCTGTCGGATTAATAACACTAAAGCTAGCTCCAGGAATACCAGCGTTCCACGAAATGCTAACGGTATCAGGAGCAGGAGCTGTGGCTGGTGGTGGCGGCTGAAAGGTAACATCATTTGTCGTGACATTAAAACACAACTCAGAACCCTCACAAACGTTGTAGGAAAAAGGACCAGCAATGGTAGGTGGATTATTTCCCGGGCAGGTCATTACAAGAATCTGCATGTCCCTGCGCGTCTTTCCGATAATTTGGTAAACTCCTGATGTATCCTTTCGCCATTCGGTCATTTGTATAACAACTACAGCGACCTCCGTACAATTAACAGGGGTAAAAATAATATCTCCGGTCACAGGATCTAAATATGTTCCAATCGGAGGATTTGCACTTGGATTTGCATATGGCCAAACCAAAGAACCGGGGTAGTAAGTAGTGATAGGATTATTATATGTTCGATTACCAGAGTAGCTACATGTTGTAGACCTACCGCTATATGCGGGTGCAAAAGCATATGATATTGAATCTCTATCTTTAGAATCAATGGCGCCGTTATTAAAAGAAAAAGCTTGATTACAGCACAAAATTGCAACAGGATCGTTGGTTAAGTTTGGAGAAGAATTGCAAGGTCCTTTACAAGCATCAAATTCACAAGATGTATAAAACGATTGTTGACTTTGCCCAGTGGTAATGCCCACATTTCGTACATATAAAAGTACCGATATTTCAAACTTACAACATCCTGCTGCAATTCGGCTTCGTAAATCCAATCTGCCTTTAAAAGTGTGTTTTTCGATTCCAAACGGAAACGAACCATTGCATGGTTGTTGGCACCTGCTCTTTACATCTTTACATGTTTTAGTTATATCGGTAATGGAGGTCCGAGTCATAGTTAATGAACCAATAGTAGATGTAGAACTTCCACTGATGCACGAAACCGTAAGGTTGGTAGGCGCGGTAGAACTACTTCCACAATTTTCTGAAGTACCACATTTAGGATTTTGACCTAATACATAACACCCGTTGCAATCCCTGTAAAAGTTAAAAATAACATTATAAACTCCTGCTGTGTCGCTGCAGGTATACATCATATCTGAGCCAATAATATGATCTGCCTTAGCACTGTATGCACTTAGGAGTGATATAAACACAATAAACTTAGTAATAATTGACTTCATGATATTTGGTATAGATAACTGATTTGCCGCAAAAGTTGCTTTTAGTATTAGTAATATTTTGCCTGAACGTCAAAAATAACAGAAATTTGGTATAAATGCGTATCATCTTTAACTTTGATTTTGTCGGATATACGATAACCAGAGACCCAAAGCACTTCCTTTTGAGAACAAAGCAAAGGAATTTGGCTTTTCCTATGAACAGGTATTTTTAAATCAATAAAAAAATCACTCATTAATTTAGTTCCTTCCATGCCTAAGGGTGAGATAAAGTCACCTTCTTCCCAGTAACGCCATTGCAAAGGAAAAAACGATGGGTCAAGCATAACACATTCTAAATTTGGATCGGCAGTAAATAGTGCCTCTTGAACATGTTTCAAATTCAATGTAGCACCATGAATAGCATACTCTCCAGTTCCAGAAACTAACAACACTTGACCAGTATTTTCGGGCTTAGGGATTATAAAAATTAACGACCTATCAATACTTAGTTGATGTGTATCACTGTAAAAAACTTTACCAGAATCCGCCAAACATGCTTTAACTATTTGCTCACACTGACTAAAGTTAAAAAGATGTTTGTCTAAGATTTGATACAATATAACCTCGGCTTGTGGAAAACTTAAAAGGGCCTTTTTTTGTATTTCTAGCGCACCATCTTTGTCCACTAAAATATGGCCTATCTCTTTATTCATAAGTGCAGAAAACAATTCACTCTCTTTTCGCAGTATATTGAGACTAGACAAAGCACGCGATTCAAAATCGGGTAATTCTTTTTTAATTTCCGGAATAATCGTATTTCTAAACCTATTTCTTAGGTAGTACGAATCAGAATTAGATTTATCTTCTCGAAATGCAATATCAGCGCTTAACACGTAGGTTAACAACTCATTTTGCGTAACTGTCAAAAATGGCCTCAGAAGGTAGTCGCGCGCTGAAGGAATACCTCTAAGTCCCTTGATGCCAGATTTGCGATAGAGATTGATAAAAAATGTTTCTAATTGATCAGAGGCATGATGCGCCGTGATTAACTTAGTGAAATGTTTCTCGTTGTATAACTGATCAAAAAATTGGTAACGAAGCTCTCGTGCCGCTTCTTGAGTGCCTAACTTATGGTCTAGAGCATATGTTTTGGTTTCGACTCTTCTTTTTACTAAGCCAATACAATTTGTGAGATCATTTGCCAAGTTGTCTAAAAAATATTCGTCGCCATCACTATCCTCTCCACGTAAACCAAAATTAACATGAACCATTAGAAAGGGTACTCCCCATTCGTTGAGAAGATGCGCTACCGCTACAGAATCCTTTCCTCCGCTTATTGCCAAGGCCAGTTGGTCGGTTTCATCAAAAAGTCGGTAGGATTGAATGTCCTTTTTTATGTGGTCAAGCACGATGTTTGCACAAATACTAAGCAAACATAAAGTATCCAGCTAATTTTGTCGTCGTTTATAGTGAAAATAAAACTTACATATATCATTTTACTCGCGTGTTTTAGCGCTCTCGGACAGGATAAGTCTTTTGTAAATATGCCGGGAAAAACCAGAATTGAGATTCTGGGAGCTGATGAATTGGTGTATAAGCAGGCAATAGGACGCTATCAAATGTGCAAAGGTAATGTTCGCTTTAAGCAAGGTTCAATGTTTATGGATTGTGACAGTGCACGGTTTTATGAAGATATTAATAAGATAGAAGCTTTTGGCAACATCTATATTCGCCAAAAAGATACCTTAAATCTGTGGGGAGATGCAGTGGAATACGACGGTGACACTCGCCAAGCTAAAATCATGGAAAATGTAAAGTTGAGTGACGGCAAAATGGTGCTTACAACAGATCAACTGAATTACGACCTGGTCGATAAAATTGGGTCATACAATACAGGAGCCAACATCGTTAACGGTAAGGATAAAATGTATAGTAATTTGGGTACCTACTATTCGCGCACAAAAGAGTTTTTTTTCAAAGACAATGTGAAACTTATAAATCCCGAATATACAATGGATTGCGATACCCTTCGTTACAATACCAAGAGTAAGCTTGCAAGTTTTTATGGACCAACGTATATCCGAAGTGATGAAAACACGATTTATTGCCAGTACGGGTGGTACAATACGGCAAAAGAAATAAGTCAGTTTAGTAAAGGCTCCTATATACAAGGCAAGGACAATAAGTTGGTGGCGGATAGTATGATGTACTTCCGTAACACAGGTTTAGGAGAAGCCTTTGGGAACCTTCATTTTGAAGATACGTCAGAGCAAATAAGTATTAAAGGACAGTATGGTAAGTACGAACGATTTACTAAAACCACGTTGATTACAGGTGATCCAATGGCCATAAAAAATATAGACGGCGATTCATTTTATCTAAAGGCTGATACGTTTTTAGATTTGGCAGACACCTCAAATTCACAAAAAAGAATGTTGAAAGCGTACAACCATGTTATTGCTTTTAAAAGTGACATACAGGCGGTTGCAGACTCTTTGGTTTACAACTTTACAGACAGTACCATAGGGTTTTTTAAAAATCCAGTTATTTGGACAGATAGTAATCAAGTGAGCGGTGATACCATCATGGTTTACAGAAATCAATTTGGCTTGGATCGTTTTGAGGCCTATGCTAACGCATTTAGTATTGAAAAAGATGTAAATGGACTTTTTAATCAAGTGAAAGGAAGGCGATTAGAAGGATTTTTTACAGAAGGAAGATTATACAAAGTTGAGGTAGATGGTAATGGACAAAGTATATATTATGCCTTGGAAGAAGGGCAAAAATACTACGGCGTAAATGAAGTGGTATGTGGTAAAATGGTTGTAAGTATTGACACGGCCAAGCGAATTCGAACTATAACACAAATAAGCAAGCCAAAGGCAACTTTTTATCCGTTAGAAAAGTTTCCAACTAACAAAAGCAAACTTCCAGGTTTTGAATGGAAGATAATTTTTCGTCCTACCAAGTCATTATTTATTTATTGATTACTTTCGCCCCAAATGTCAAGTATAATATTACCTAAGTTTGGATCAGCAGCTGGCAGTAATTTCAGTAGAGAATTAAGAGCCAATGTAGAGAATTATTTTAGAGAATCTAACATTTCAAAGTTCGCCAATAAAGCCTTAAAATTTAAAGCAGCGGTGTTACTAATGACTTTTTTTGGAGCATACATAGCTATCTTATTTTCCGGCTTACCAATTTGGACATTATTCTTTTTTGCGGTTTTAATGGGTTTAGCCAAAGCGGGAATTGGAATGGGCTTAATGCACGATGCCAATCATGGTTCTTGGAGTAAAAACAAAACAATA
>CAMDCQ010000168.1 GCA_945890595.1 Chitinophaga pinensis | reverse complement strand
CAATCCTACATTCATTTAGATGGGGCAAAATTTATATTGGATAAATATATAGCGCTAACTGCTCAAAGCACATCAGCAAGTGATTTAGCATTGCGATGGAATACCATAACTAACTACGCGTTTGAAACCAAAGGGTTTGCTTTTGGAGGTTTTGTCTTACAACAAGCAATATCCAAATATCCAACAAACAAGGAATTAAAAGACACACGTACTCAAGCTATCGCCAAAAAAGAAGTGATGGCTACCTCGGTTGAAGAGCAAGGAGCCCTGTATCTTCTCATGAAAGATGAATATGCGTCCACTAAAAACGAAGATAATCTTAAGAAGCTTGTTTTAATAAATGATAAATACGTAGGACAATTGGCAGCAAATAATCGATTCAGTACGGTGAAGGATGTTATGAAAGAGCAGATGAGTTACGCCCCTACTACAGATTATAGTGAACGATTACGCTATCTGGCTAGAGAAGATTTTTATCAGAATTACTTTATGTCTAGAACAAAAGGAGTAGATATAAACGGTAAGGAAATCAAACCATTTACTTGGAATGGAGACAAAGCTAACTGTGATCCTGGCGTAATAGATATAGAAATTCAAGAAAAGGTAGCCAATAGGATCAACTATTTCAGAAGAAATGCGGGTCTTCCCGAAGTGCTTTTTGATGAAAATACCAATGAGTATTGCCAAAAAGCAGCACTTATGATGGATGTTAACAAAGCCTTAGAACATGATCCTCCAGCAACTTGGAGATGTTGGACAAATGAAGGAAACTATGCGGCAAAACATTCATTACTCATAAAAGACGCCAATACAAGTATGGCAGTAACCTATATTATGGATGATAAAAGTCCTAGTGCAGGGAATAGAAGATGGTTATTATATCCTAATGGCAGAATATACGGACATGGAAGTACAAACGACTATGCGGTGATTTGGGCACTTGATGACAGCGGAGCTACGGATACTACTCAGTTTATGGATGTACCTGTTTGTTGGCCTCCCAAAGGAGATGTGCCACAACTTATGCTGCTTACCAATTGGACATTTTCTATTTACAGAGATTTGACTAACGCAAAAGTAGAAGTGAAGCAAGATGGTAAATCCTTAGAAGTAAACGTTGAAAAATTTGTAAGAGGCTATGGAGCACCTACCTTGGTTTTTCAGCCAAAGTTGGATAAAACGACGTTGCCAGACAAAAGTAATTTTGACATTACAGTAACATTGTCAAGTGGACGTAAATATAACTATACCGTGCGCACATTCTTCTACGATCCCGCTAAACGCTAATTGTTATGTTGCAACCTTTGATGTAACTTGCACGTCTAAAACTCAGACGTTTGCAAATGCCCCGGAAATTACTGTTCTCATTACTTATCTTAGCACATGCTGTAACGGCACTTGCACAGATAGGTTTTATAGAAAATAAGGGGCAATTTGATGAGCCGATTATTTTTCGTGCTCAGTTTGACGGACATCAAATATACTTGGATAAGGAAGGGTTTTCAGTGCTTTTGCACGACGAAGAAACCTGGGGTAAATATGTTATGGATTTTCATTCCAACAAACGGAATGATGACAGTATTTCGCTAGCTTACCATCTTATAAAATATAAACTGGTTGGAGCAGATCTTTCCAAATTTAAGGGGCAAGGTGTTTTTTTAGAGTATTACAACTATTTTTTGGGAAATGATCCGTCTAAATGGGTGGGAGGGGCCAAAAATTTTAATAAGGTTTATTATACCAATGTATATCCCCATATTGATTTGGAGTATGAAGCTATTGACCTCCGTTTTAAATACAATTTTATATTACATCCAGGGGCTGACATTAACGATATAAAAATGGAGATATTAGGTTCAGACAGCGTGCACGTATCTTCCGAAAGAATTTCCGTTGCAACTAGGTTTGGCATGTATAGTGAAGTTATGCCTATTTCTTACGAGGTGCATAGCGAGGAAAAAACGCAGATTAAAATGAGCTATGTGAAAAAGGGAGACTTCATTGGCTTCGAAACTCCTTTTTTCAAGAATAAGGTAAAAACAGTAATAGATCCAGAGCTTATTTTTTCAACCTATTCAGGTAGTTCGGTAGATAATTTTGGGTTTACCGCGACGTATGACACTGCGGGTAATCTTTACTCTGGAGGTATTGCAACCACTCCATACTCAGATTTTCCGTTTGGGAAGTATCCTGTCACAGCAGGTGCATATAATCAGACATTTAACGGAGGTACTTGGGATATTGCCATTAACAAATACTCTGCAGATGGCTCAGCTCTTATGTATGCTACCTATTTAGGTGGCACGAAAGATGACTATCCACATAGTTTAATTGTAGATGAAAACAATGAATTAATTGTTTTCGGATCAACTTCTTCTTCTAATTATCCTACAACAGCTGGTGCGGTAGACAGAACCTATAATGGAGGAACAGATATTCTGGTCACAAAATTTAATGCAACGGGAACTAACCTGGTGGCCTCCACTTTTATTGGAGGATCAAAAGACGACGGCGTAAACAGGTACGATGGCACTTCAACCAATAAAATTAGGAATACCAATTATTTTTATGCGGATGATTATCGAGGAGAAGTAAATCTGGATGAAGATGGAAATGTATTTGTAGCAACATGCACCGAGTCAGCTAACTTTCCGGTTACGGTGAATGCTCTTCAAACATCTTATCTCGGTTCTCAATCTGGGGTTGTGTTCAAACTAGATCCTAGCTTAAAAACGATGGCATGGAGCACGTATTACGGTGGCGACGGTAAAGATGCTTTGTATTCTATTGACATTACCAGTCAAAATGAATTGGTATTGGCAGGAGGGACAACTAGTAAAGCCATGATGCCGGGAATGGGTAGTGGATTTCAGCCTGTCAATAACGGAGGAAAGGCAGAAGGATTTATTTGTAAAATAAGCGAAGATGGCTCACAGGTGCTTAATGCTACGTATTTCGGGACTAGCGAGTATGATCAGATATTGCTAGCTGAGCTAGATGAGGTAGATAATGTTTATGTCGTGGGACATTCAGAAGGAGATATGCCTGTTATAGGGAATGTATATAGTAATTCTGGTGGCAAACAATTTATTGCCAAATTTGATCCTACGCTTGAAAATTTACTAGTAAGTACTGTGTATGGAAGCGGGAGAGCAATACCCGATATTACGATTAATGCATTTTTGGTGGATGATTGCGGTAAGGTATATGTGAGTGGTTGGGGAACTAATTCGGAACAAGATTTAGTCTCAAAACAATTGCGAAATATGCCATTAACTTCAGATGCAAATCAACTTACTACGGATGGACAGGATTTTCATATTTTGGTACTTGAACGAGATTTTCAAAGTATAGTTTATGCGACTTATTTTGGAGGTAATAAAACGGGAGATCATGTGGATGGCGGTACGAGTAGATTTGATAAAAAAGGAATTATCTATCAAAGTGTGTGCAGTAGTTGCCCAAACAATTATCCTACTACCAATCGAATAAGTGATTTCCCGACTACTACAGGTGCCTTCTCTCAGCGAAACCCAAGTCCTAGATGCAGTAACGCCTCTTTTAAAATGGCAGTTGTAGAGCCTAACTTTAGGCCGATTACACCAACCACCGTTTTCACTACAGACATTGCAGATACGGTTACGGTTTCCGTGTTTGATACCTTTAGCTTTTCATATAAAGTAATTGATCCAGATGGAGATTCTCTTTTTGTCACATTCGACATACCAGATGACTTAAAACCAGACTTATTAGATTATCAAGATTCCTTGAAAGGCCTTCAGCAAGTAAATGCAAGTTTCAGAGCGTTTTTTACGTGTAAGAATGCTCAAAAGACCTACAAAATAAAGGTACATGCTAGGGATAACGGTTGTCCTACGCGAACAGAGAATTTTGGAGAAATTATCATTGTGGTAAGAGAAGCTCCTGTGCTGCCGCCACCGGATGTATTATGCCTCAATTTTGTGAATGATGGTACGCTTCGCATAGATTGGGAGTCTACAGATTCATCCAAGTATTTTCACAGAATGACGCTGTACAAAATTGATCCTTCTGGTAATCGCTCGATTCTTGTAAATACCTACAGTCAATCGCAAGGTTCTTATCTAGATACAGATATCATTAATCCTAGAAACAGAGATTACAGTTACTATCTAGTGGTCGAAAATATTTGTGGCAAGTTGGGTTCTAAATCTTATTTGTTGAGTAGTGTTAAGGAGAGTGAAATCCCTGTTGATGCTACCTATCTCAAAACAGCTACGGTGAATAACCAACGTGTAGAAGTGATTTATTTCAAATCAACCGAAGAAGATTTTGGTCACTATGAAATATATAAAGGAAGTCGTGATAAAGGAGTCCCGTTGCAGTATGTTACCTCCATTTTTGATATAAATGATACTATTTACGTAGACTCAGATGTAAACGTAAATGATAGATCGTACTGTTATCAAATACGGGTAGCGGACAACTGCGGTCATCTGAGTAAATTTAGTAACGAAGGGTGCACCATTGTGATACGAGGTGTTCCTATCAATGAAATCAAAAATGTTCCTCGATTTAAGTTTGACTTAACTTGGGATGATTATACAGATTGGCCTAATGGGGTAGCCGAGTATGAACTAATTCGCTCGGTCGATACAGGCTCATTGAAACCAATTGTTCGCGTGGATAACAGCATACAAGAATTTACCGATAGTGATTTAGATTATGATTGGGGAGGGTATTGGTACAGTGTATTCGCGTACGAAAATCAGGGATTGTACAATGCCACTAGTAGAAGTAACGACATTTATCTTGTACAGCCTCCTTTGGTTTTTGTACCAAATGCCGTAACTGCAAACGGCGATAATTTAAATGACTATTTCCGATGGAGTGATGTATTTGTTAAGGAATTTGAGATGTTGGTGTTTAATAGATGGGTAGAAAAGGTATATCAAAAAACGGATAAAAATG
>CAMDCQ010000167.1 GCA_945890595.1 Chitinophaga pinensis | reverse complement strand
ATGTAGTCTATGCCGTTCGGACTAAGAGAAAAGAAAATTACACCAAACGACTAGCATATTATACCTTTTATCGTATTTTAGATCGAATTTCATACATTAACATTCCTTTAGATAGCGGTGATTTTGGAATGGTTAGCAGAAGAGTAGCTAATCATCTCAATCAAATGCCAGAACAGAGTCGATACATTAGTGGTATGTGGTCTTGGGTAGGGGTTAAGCAAATTGGGATAGAATACGAAAGAAGTTCAAGGGAAGAAGGTGAATCTAAGTATAGCATAAAACAGCTCATAAGACTGGCTTCTGAAGGATTATTTAATTTTAGCAAATTTCCGATTCAGTTTATATCTATAATGGGGTTGATAACTATTGCAATCTCATTGATTTATTTATTTATTGTTTTAGGAAAGAAGCTACTATATAATAGTGTACCAGAAGGATTCACTGCTCTATTGTTGGCAATAATAATGTTCTCGGGCGTAATTCTACTTTCCATAGGAATAATAGGAGAATATGTTCTGAGGATTTTCTTTGAAGTTAAAAATAGACCACTCACAATTATAAGGGAAGAAATAATAAATGGGGAAATTGAAAATAAGTAATACCGGATTTGCAATTGCATTATTCATTTTTGGAGTAGCTGTTTCTGCCTATCAGAATAGAGGTGGGTCCGCGATTCCGACAGGCGATTCGGGATCAAACTTAATTTCAGCCCTATCTATGGTTGAAACCGGCGAGCATGCATGGCCTACCTATGAACTGGGTGCAGAAGGAACTCTGAAAATAGTTTCACTTGAGAAGAATACGGTTTGGCCACCTATGTCGGCCTCAATAGTGGCTGCGCTAATTAAATTAGGTTTTTCAGAACACATGTCAGTCTTCATTTTTACTGTTTTTTTTGCGGGACTCACCTTAATGCTGGCATTCGTCTTTTCACTAAATGTAACCAATTCGTTCAAAGCAAGTTTGTTAATAACATTGTTATTCTTTTCGCTGTGGAACTTTCAGTATTGGATTTCTAGGAGCTACATGCCTGAAGGGTTATATATTTCTATCACCCTACTTATTGGGGTATATTTGATGGAAATAATTAGAAACCATAGATACTCATTTACTAACCTCTTACTTCTTGGTATTCTAACCAGCTCTACATATTACATAAAGAGCGCAGCTCCAGCCTTTATACTTGCAGTACTTACGTCTCTCTTTATTTATTTTCTAAGACAAGGTTTAATAAAAAGTGTTAAGCTAAGTTCATCAGTAGCTCTGGGCGTATTAATTGGTGCAACACCATGGGTGATACGTAATCTTTATATAGGCACAATCGGCGGGTCTGGTGCAGCTGGAGAATCTCCATTATTTCAATCTGTTCTCTCATTGCTAAGACTAATTGTACCTCATCATGGTGCTTATTTTAGCAGTAAAATATCGTTAGTAATTCTCGGTCTAGTTTTAGTATTAATTATGCTTATTGGTTATTTATTGATACGAGGTTTTAATCTAAAAAAACAACACAATTTTATATCTCAAACAACTTCGAGTATGGAAATTTTATTTCCGTTGATATATCTCCTAATATTTATTGTTATTATTTTTTTTGCTATTTACATTGTACCAAAAGCAAGTCACATAGAGGAGCGTTACTGGATGGAAATTTTTCCTTTCATTGTTCCGATTGTATATCTTGTTGCTAAAAAATTGTTCTTACAAAAAAGTAAAAACATGCAACAATTGATTTCAATCCTGACAGTTTCTATGTTGATCACGGTAATGGTGTATAATATGTATGAAACCAAAAGAAATTTCAATAAGAAATGGACAATTCTTTCTTCGGAAGAAGAGAAAAAAGAATTTAGAGAAAAACTGTGCTCTCTCGTTCCAGGTAAAACAATTAAATATTCTTCTAATTTCGGAAACGAATTGTTTGCCAAGTCTGGTTTGTCCTACTGGAATACAAACACTGAAACTGATGCTCTAGATGTAGTTAATATTTATTTAGATTTCAACAAAGACATTACAATAGATTTATTGAATCTCGGAACAATTAAAACAGATAGTACTAGTAAAGAATATCTAGGAGAAATTGATAATTTTAAGGTCTATCGCCTTGACTAAATAAGTGAGAGAACTTTTTTTTAATATGAGCATTGCAGACGTTTTAAAATGAGTGAATATAATATTTTGCAATCCACAATAAGTATAACTGGTTTCCAAGCTTTCCAATATTTAGCTTTTGATATACAGCGGATATGCAATTATTATTCTAAGTACAAGAAATCTGAGATAAAGAATATAAAGATACCGTTACTATGGCAGAAGGAAGTAAGCTTATGTTTCACCGTCCGCACAATGCTGTATTAATAAGTTACGATGTATAATCAACAAGAATTAGAAAAAGATTTATGTGCCAACTGCGGTAGACCTTATCAACTATACGGCATAAGCGTAATGGATAACATCGCTGACGCTGATATGACATTTGATGACAAGGGGATGTACAATTACTATTTTGAGTAAAAGAAATCAGAAAGTAAGAAAATAAAGCTGCCTCAGCAATGGCTGCGGGAAGTAGTTTGTATTTCAACGACCGCATAATGCGTTATTAATAAGTTACAATGTATAAATTTAAAATTTTCGCCCTACGAGTTTTAAGAAGGCTAGGTTTAATTAAGTATTTAAATCTATCTATCAATGTTAAGAAAAAAGACAAGCTCTTTACTATTCCAGTGGTCGGAGGAATTGGATTTGCAAATATTTTTGATGATGAGCCATGGATGGATGATGTTCTTACTATTTTGTCCAAGGAGGTTAAGAGTGGTTCATTTATAGATGTTGGAGTTAATATAGGCCAAACACTGATTAAAGTAAAAAGCAACTTTGAGAACAATATTAAATATCTTGGTTTCGAACCGAATGCGAGTTGTCTTAACTATTGCAATAAGCTTACTGCAGAGAATAATTGGGGCATAGGACTAAACATCCTGCCTGTTGCGATATCGCAGGAGGTTGGTCTAATTCAACTTTTTAAATATTCTTCAGGCGAAACCGATCCATCCGCTTCAATTATGCAGAATTTTAGACCGAATGAAAACGTCGTCGAAATTCAATATATTGTATCGTTGCGATTCAATGATATTTTTAGGCAATTCGAAGAAACAATTTCACCAAGGATTGTTAAAATAGATGTAGAAGGTGCTGAATTGCAAGTAATTGAGTCATTAATGAATATTGTCAAGAAGTTTAATCCAATTGTCTTAATGGAAATACTACCCTCTTATACCACAGAAAACCTTGAGCGAATAAATAGACAGAATATTCTATCTGAGATTTTTACTGATTTAGACTATCAAATTTATAGAATATTTAAATTGAATTCTAATAATTTCTCTCATCTATCGCCTTTGCATCAAAATCAAATTGAAATACATTCTAAAATAGAATTTTCAGATTATATTTTTATTCATAAAGATGATCTAGTAAGAGAAGCATTCACTATTAAATAAAACCTACCAAAGAGGATGAATTTTTACAATCTACAATTACTAGAAAAAAATTTAACAGCCAATTGTGGCAGACCGTATCAACAATGCGCGATAAGCGTAATGGATACCATAGCCGACCCGAATATTACCTTCGACGAAAAAGGGATTTGCAATTATTATTATGAATATATGGCGGCTGAGAAGCAACATTGTCTTACTGGTGAAGGAGGTAGAAAAAAACAAGAAGAAATATCCGCTAAAATAAAAGCCACTCCCGGCAAAAAAGGATACAATTGCATATTAGGATTAAGTGGTGGTGCGGACAGTACCTATTTGGCTTATTTGGCAAAAGATTTAGGACTAAACCCTTTATTAGTTCACTTTGATTATGGATGGAATACAGAAATTGCCACTAAAAACGTAGAAAATGCAGTGAAAGGATCAGGCTTCGATTTATATACAGTGGTGATGGATTGGCCAGAGTTTAGAAGTTTGCAGCGATCTTATTTCAAAGCTTCCGTCTTAGACTTAGACGTACCTGCAGACCATATGATATTTGGTGCCTTATACAAAACTGCGAAGAAATTTAAAATTAAGTATGTTTTAAGCGGCAACAATGTTTGTACAGAACATACTCTTCCTAAGACTTGGAACTACAATAAATTTGATCTGATCAACCTTAAAAACATTCATTCGAGATACGAAAATGGTTCGCTTAGCCATCTTCCAGCATTAGGCGTATGGAACATGGCATTGTACCAATTGTTTCATTCAATAGAAAAAGTTAGTTTTCTGGATTTACAGGAATTCAAAAGAGACGATATTCTGAAGGTAATAGAGAAAGAGATGGGGTGGATAAATTACGGTGGCAAACATCAGGAATCTGTCTTTACTCGTTTTTATCAAGGCTATATTTTGCCTAACAAATTTAACATTGATAAGCGAAAAGCACATTTGTCTAACCTCATCTTTTCTGGTCAGCTTACGAAAGAAGCTGCGTTGGCAGAAATTGCTAGACCTACCTATGATGAAAAGTTACAGAGACAAGATTTTGTATTTGTTGCTAAGAAGTTAGGTTTTACTATTGACGAGTTTGAAAAAGTATTATCACTTCCAAATGTAGATCATGCATTCTATGGAACAGATCAAAAGCAAAGGGAAATGTACTTTTCTATAATGCGTGGCATTAAACCTTTAACTAGTTTAATAAAAAAATTTAGTAAATGATTTTGACAATACTTGGCGCAAGACCGCAATTTATCAAAGCAGCTGCGCTATCTAGAGCTTTTTTAAATGCAGGAATCAAAGAAGAAATTGTGCATACAGGGCAACACTATGACCCAAAAATGAGTGATGTTTTTTTTAATGAATTAAACATTCCAGGAGTAGCAAAAAATCTACATATAGGTTCAGGTATGCATGGAGCTCAAACGGGTGAAATACTCATTGCCATAGAAAACTACATAACAAGTCACGATAAGGAAATCGATGCAATATTAGTTTATGGTG
>CAMDCQ010000166.1 GCA_945890595.1 Chitinophaga pinensis | reverse complement strand
CCTTCAGTTACTATAGCGATAATTTTTCCTTTACGTGCTTTTACTTCTTGAATATTACTTACTACTTTTTCGTAGTAGTTACGCTTTGTTGCGATTACAACGATAGGCATCTCTTCATCAATAAGTGCAATGGGTCCGTGCTTCATCTCTGCAGCCGGGTAACCTTCTGCGTGTATATACGATATTTCCTTTAGCTTTAGGGCTCCTTCTAATGCCACAGGAAAGTTGTAACCTCTTCCTAAGTAAAGGCAATTAGGTGCATCTTTATAGATAGCTGCAATTTCTTTACATTTTTCATGGCAACTCGCTAATAAAGTTTCTACTTTTTTAGGTATGGTATCTAGTTCTGCTAACATTTCTCTAAGTCGTTCACGAGAAATGGTGCCTCTAATTTCGGCAATGCCTAATGCTAAAAGAGTAAGTACCGTAACTTGGGCAGTAAATGCTTTGGTAGATGCAACTCCTATTTCAGGACCAGCGTGGGTATACGCTCCAGCATGTGTTAAACGAGGGATGCTACTGCCTACAACATTACAAATGCCGTAAATGGTTGCTCCTTTTTCTTTGGCTAATTCTAATGCAGCTAGAGTGTCTGCTGTTTCACCACTTTGAGAGATAGCGATTACTAAATCCTTTTCAGAAATTACGGGGTTTCTATATCTAAACTCCGAAGCATATTCTACTTCAACGGGAATTCTTCCAAATTCTTCGATAAGGTATTCTCCCACTAAGCCTGCGTGCCAGGAGGTTCCGCAAGCAACGATGATGATTCTATCTAAGTTTTTTATTTTACTTGCATATTCCTCTAAGCTTCGCATAGCGAAAGTTAAATTAACGGGATCAAATCGTCCACGCATAGAATCGTAGATAGATTTAGGTTGCTCAAAAATTTCTTTAAGCATAAAATGCTCATAACCTCCTTTTTCTAAAACATCAAGGCTAATTTCTAGCTGCTGTATAAATGCCGATTTGTGAACATTGTCAATAGTTTTGATGGTCATTTCCCCATCGTGAATAGAAACAATTTCATTATCATCAATGTAGGTTACGGTCTTGGTGTATTCCACGATTGGAGTGGCGTCACTTGCTAAGAAAAACTCTCCCTTAGTATCGCTTATTCCTACTACAAGCGGGCTTCCTTTACGTGCAGCAATTAATGTGTTTGGATCATTTTTACTCAATAAAACAATCGCGTATGCTCCAATTACCTCGTTTAAAGCTAGTCGTACTGCCTCTAACAAATCAACTTTTTCGTTGTTCTTTATTTCTTCAATAAGGTGAATAAGCACTTCCGTATCGGTGTCACTCAGAAATGTATGACCTCGTTGTACGAGTACTTTTTTGAGCGTGGCGTAATTCTCAATAATCCCGTTGTGGATTAAGGCAATTTCACCACTTTGAGATAAATGCGGATGTGCATTGGCAGTGTTTGGTTCACCATGGGTGGCCCATCGGGTGTGACCTATACCTCTAGTCCCTCGTATGTCTTGACCAGCAGCGGTAGCTTCAAGTTCAGAAACCTTTCCTTTGTTTTTATAAATCTTAAGATCACCATCTAACAAGGCTATTCCTGCACTATCATATCCTCGATATTCAAGACGTTGCAATCCTTTAATTAAGAAGTCATATGCCTGATTTGGTCCGTAATACGCTACAATTCCACACATTTTTTTAGGTTTTTATATAGTTAAAGTTTATGTTGTTACAGTGATTACGTTTTAATGTAATCCACAATTTTATGTTAATTGAAATTAGTGAACGGGTTAAAGATTAAAGGTTTGTTTCAAATCAGAAACTACATTCAATTCTTCCCAAGGAAAGAGTTTAACTTCCACTTTTTTGGTGTTTCCACCGCCATCTGTAAACGACTTAGTTACGGTCTCAGTTGTTCGTCCCATGTGCCCATAAGCCGCAGTTTCTGAGTATATTGGAGTTCGCAAATTGAATCGTTGTTCAATAAAATATGGCCTCATATCAAACTTAGGCATAGTCAATAATACCTCAGCAATTTCGCCATCGGTCATAGTAACTTTAGAAGTTCCATAGGTGTTCACATATAATCCCATTGGTTTGGCAACCCCAATTGCGTAGGCTACCTGCACTAAAACTTCATCTGCAACTCCTGCAGCGACTAAGTTTTTGGCAATGTGTCTCGTCGCATAGGCTGCGCTTCTATCTACTTTGCTCGGATCTTTACCAGAGAATGCGCCACCACCATGTGCACCTTTTCCGCCATACGTGTCAACTATAATCTTACGTCCGGTTAATCCTGTGTCGCCATGTGGTCCACCTATAACAAATATGCCAGTTGGATTGACGTGATACGTAATCTCATTGGTAAAAAGTGATTGGGTTTCAGCTGGTAATAAAGCTTTTACTCTTGGGATTAATATAGAAATAACGTCGGCTTTAATTTTGGCAAGCATTACTTCTTCTGCGTCAAAATCGTCGTGTTGAGTTGAGATAACAATCGAGTCAATAGCTATTGGTTTATTGTTATCATCGTATTTTATGGTTACTTGAGATTTACTATCTGGTCTTAAGTATGTGATTTCATTGTTTTCGCGTCTAAGATCTGCAAGTTCTTTTAGTAATATATGGCTAAGCTCAAGCGGAAGAGGCATAAAGCTCTCCGTTTCGTTGGTTGCATACCCAAACATCATTCCTTGATCTCCAGCTCCTTGTTCTTCCGGGTTTTTACGCTCTACACCTTGATTAATGTCTGGCGACTGCTCGTGTATGGCACTAAATACACCACAAGAGTTGCCATCAAACATGTACTCACTTTTGGTATAACCAATTTTATTGATGGTTTCTCGTGCTATTTTTTGAACATCTAAATACGTATTCGATTTCACTTCTCCAGCTAATACGACTTGACCTGTAGTTACTAGCGTTTCGCACGCTACTTTACTGCTGGGATCAAATGCTAAAAAGTGATCTATAAGCGCATCAGATATTTGGTCTGCTACTTTATCTGGATGTCCTTCTGAAACGGACTCTGAAGTGAAGAAATATGCCATAAGTGTTTTGTCGGTTTTTTAACACGGCAAAAGTAACCATTAGGACTTAATTATTTAAACCATCGGGCTCTAAATTAATACTCCCACAAATCATGTTCAATTACGTATAAATCGCTTCTAATTTCCTCACTTTCGAGCAAAGCTGCTTCGCCGTTATCACTATACTCTTCAAGTTGATTTATGTGTGCATCATACACGTTACTCTGCTTTACAATATGACTCGCAAAGTTTCTGGTTTCAAACCATTGGTCATAGCTAAGTCGAGAGGCGTCATTGCGTCTGTTAAATACTTCTTGCTGAGCAAGAATGGGTCTCATTTTTTTTATGCAAAACAAAGCAGCTTCACCAAGTTTTAATCCGGGGTCATTTAACATAGGATACAAGGGCGAAGATTTCGGTAAAATAAATTAATCTACCAATCGTTTGTTAAATAAAAAAGTTAGTTCTATTTTTGGAACATAAATTAATGGCAAAACCAAAGTTAGATCGTAAAACGTTACTCCGGAATTCTCTATCTGTATTTAAAACAATGGGGTACAATGGCACGTCTATGAATGATCTCGCTAAAGCAAATGGTTTGCTAAAGGGCAGTATGTACCATTACATAGAAAGCAAAGAGTTGCTTATGCTTGAAGTATTAACCGCACTTAAGGACCATTATGTTTCTAAGGTATTTAATAAAGCGTTTGATGAAACACTTCAACCATACCAAAGGCTAAAAGAATTGGCTCTGCGCGCAGAAGAGATATTTGTTTTTGAAGAGGGTGGAGATTTCCTAGTTAACATTGGCTTAGAAACCAAAAACAGCGTTCCTGCATTTACGCAGGTTATAAAAAGCTTCTTTCAAGAATGGATAAATACAATGAAATACTTGTATTCATTTGTGTTGGATGAGGCAGATGCTAAAGAAAAAGCTGAATTTATTGTGGCAGAAATAGAAGGGTCTGTTTTGATGATGAAATTATTGGATGATGTAAACTATCTTCATCGAACCAATGAGCGATTGCTAAAGGAATACAAAGAATTAGAAAGACAAAAAGTATACAAATAATGGATACGAGAAAAATAAGAAAAATAGCCGTACTAGGCTCAGGAGTTATGGGTAGCCGTATAGCATGCCACTTTGCTAATATTGGTTTGGACGTGCTCCTACTCGACCTTAAAAACTTTCCCCATTCAAAAGAAAGTGAAGCCGGTATAGATGCTAAAGTAGCACAAGCTGCATTATTATCGTCACTAAAAAGCAACCCAAGTCCCATTTACAGTAAGGATTTTGCAAAGCGAATAAAAACCGGAAACTTAGATGATGACCTGCACAAGATAAAAGACTGTGACTGGGTGATAGAGGTAATTATCGAAAGATTGGATCTTAAAATAGATCTATTTAATAAAGTAGAGGAATACCGTAAACCAGGTACCTTAATTACCTCCAACACGTCAGGTATACCTATAGAAATGATGTTGACTGGTAGAAGCGAAGATTTTGCGGCACATTTCTGTGGTACACACTTTTTTAATCCGCCTCGTTATCTTAAGCTTCTAGAAATTATCCCTTCGTCCAAAACCAAGCCTGAGGTAGTGGACTTCTTCTTGCATTACGGTGATCTTTTTCTAGGTAAAACTACGGTAAAGGCAAAGGATACACCGGCATTTATTGCCAATAGAATTGGGGTTTTTAGTATCATGGCAATCTTTAAAATGATGGTTAAACATGGTCTAAGCATCGAAGCGATTGATAGTGTTACCGGTCCTGTTTCAGGTAGACCCAAGTCTGCAACGTTTAGAACATCTGATCTGGTTGGCTTGGATACCTTGGTTAAGGTAGCAAACGGTGTAGGACAAAACTGTCCTGCTGACGAAATGAAAGAATGGTTTACCATTCCTTCGTTTTTAGAAAAAATGTTGGAGAATAATTGGCTTGGAGACAAAACAGGCCAAGGATTTTATAAGAAAGGGAAAGATGCGGATGGTAATACCGTAATC
>CAMDCQ010000165.1 GCA_945890595.1 Chitinophaga pinensis | reverse complement strand
AAATGCTAGTTCCATGTGCAGGTTGCTTGCAAGTTATTTCAGATATTCAAAATAGACAGAAAGCACCCATCAAAATTTGGATGTGGGATGGAGGAGATACCGTGTATCGTGCGCAAGATGTTGGCCAGTTCCTACCTTTTCACTTTGAGCTCCACAAAAAATAAGAATTTCGTTTTATTTCATATCCGCAAACATTTCTACCAGTACTTTTTCCCGGTAAGCGAAGATGTGTTTGAGTTTATTTTTTACAAAAAGTGCGTGTGCAATATCACCTAAAATGCCAAAAGGTAATTTGTAATTTACCTCGTCATTCATCTGTACACCGCCAGGTACTGCTTTAAAACTGTGTCTGTGATGCCACAAGGCATAGGGTCCGAAGCGTTGTTCGTCTATGAAATATTCTCCTTCTTTTACCGTGGTTATTTCCGTCATCCAGTTTATTTTAATACCCAATACAGGACTAACTTTATACGTAATAATCTGACCTTCAAACATTTTAGGGGAAGGAGTATTGGTGATAATAAATCCCATTTCCTTGGGAGTTATTTTACTCAAGTTGCGCGGTGATGAAAAGAAATCCCAAGCTTCGTCTAACGTTATAGGTAACGTTTGCTCGGATGTGATGCTGTAAAAACCCATATAACACAAACGATAATGTGCGGTAATAGTTTTGTTGAAATGTGCAAGAAATAGGGATTATTCGTACTATGAAATGTGAATGCTTGAAATACCTTTGCTGCACCAAGATCCAAAAAATGAAGTTACTAGAAAATAAAACAGCAGTTATCACTGGAGCCAGCAGAGGCATTGGAAGAGGGATAGCTGAGAAGTATGCCGCTGAAGGTTGTAATATCGCTTTTAGCTTTGCCAGTTCTGTAGAAAAAGCAAAGGCACTTGAAGAAGAATTATCTTCTAAATATGGCGTTAAAGTGAAAGGTTTTCAAAGTGATGCAGCTGATTTTACATCTGCGCAAACATTTATAGACGCAGTAGTTGCAGAGTTTGGAAGGATAGATATCTTGATAAATAACGCCGGCATTACGCGTGACAATTTGCTAATGCGCATGAGCGAAGAGCAATGGGATGAAGTTATGAATGTGAACTTAAAGTCTGTTTTCAATCTTACCAAAGCAAGCTTAAGAACCTTCCTTAGTCAAAAAAGCGGTAGCATTATCAATATGAGCAGTGTAGTAGGAGTGATGGGTAATGCAGGTCAAAGCAATTATGCAGCTTCTAAAGCGGGAATTATTGGATTTTCAAAGTCGATGGCGAAAGAATTAGGAAGCAGGGGCGTTAGATGTAATGTTATAACTCCTGGTTTTATAGAAACCGAAATGACAGCGGAATTAGGAGAGGACGCACTTAAAAAATGGACAGACGGTATACCATTGAAACGCGGTGGAACTACAGATGATGTGGCGAATGCATGCGTTTACCTTGGAAGTGACATGTCTACATACGTAAGCGGACAAGTGCTTAGTGTGTGTGGTGGCATGTTAATGTAAATAAATAATGGCGTTAGACCAAATAGATGTAGACGAATACGATGCACAAATGTCCTTTATGGAACATTTAGAAGCATTGCGTTGGCATCTGGTGAGATCGGTGATTGCCGTGGTAGTAGGTTCCATTTTTTCCTTTATCCATGGAAGATATATCTTTGATAAAATACTACTAGGCTCTACCAAGCCTGATTTTTGGACCTACCGAAAAATGTGCGAGTTGAGTCAATATCTGTATCACGACGATAGGGTTTGTATCAACAAAATGGACTTTAAGTTACAATCATTAGATATCCAAGAACAGTTCTATCAGCATTTTATGATTGCCATTATTGGTGGATTAATCATAGCAGTTCCGTACATCCTTTTTGAGATTTATCGATTTATCAAACCGGCGTTAAAAAGAACAGAAAAACGCTATTCAGGTTTGGTCATTGGGTTTGCATCACTGCTTTTTTTTAGTGGTATTCTCTTTGGCTATTATATCCTATCACCTATTTCCGTTAATTTTTTAGCTAATTATAGCCTTAGCCCAGATATAGAACGCAACTTTAAAGTGAGTTCCGTCATTAGTTTTATAACCATGCTAACCTTGGGCGCAGGTTTACTGTTTGAGCTGCCCATTGTCGTGTATTTCTTAGCCAAAATAGGGCTGCTTACGGCCCAAAGTATGAAAGAATACCGGCGAGTAGCCATCGTGGTTATTTTGATTGTCGCAGCCATTGTTACACCGCCGGATGTGGCTAGTCAATTAATATTAAGTATACCCATTATGATTCTGTATGAAGTAGGAATCATCATAGCACGCAAAGTAGCACCAGCACCCATAGAATTAACCGAAGAATGACAAAAATTAACGTATCCATAGGAAACGATCACGCAGGTACAGACCTTAAAAATAGAATTATTGAAAAATACGCTGACCAATTTACGTTTGTAAATCACGGTACAGACGGTTCTTCCTCTGTAGACTATCCCGACTATGTACATCCAGTAGCCCTTGATGTAGAAAAAGGGACGGCAGCATTTGGTATTTTGATTTGTGGGAGTGCCAATGGCGTGTGCATAACTGCCAATAAGCACCAAGGAATTCGCGCTGGATTAGCTTGGAACAAGGAAGTAGCAGCACTTATTAAGCAACACAATAATGCCAATATAATTTGCCTGCCTGCTCGTTTCTTGAGCGAAAATGAAGCCTTAGAAGTATTCCAAACGTATGTGGATGAGGTTTTTGAAGGTGGCAGACATCAGACCAGAATCGATAAGATTCCGTGTTAAGATTATAGTAACGTAGCGCTAGGCTATAACTAATTTACCTTCTTGTAGCACCGGTACGATGCGCAATACATTCACTTCGCAGCAATAGGCTATGTCTTTGGTTACTCCTTTGCTAGCAAGTCTTTTAAAGTGATTAGAATTTTGTAAGGTTTCGAAAATATTGTCCTTGGCCAGCTCAAAAGCATCTCTAGCCATAAGTGTAGCATCATCGCAATCGCGCACAGGATATGACGCCGCCACTGCTCCTGCAAATAAACTATCTTCTAAATTAATCCTGTCTTTCCAGCCCGCACAAAAAAGTACTACATCTCTCTGGCTGTTTTTTAAATGTTGAATCACCGCTTCTAGGTTCAAAAAGGAACCGATCACCACTTGATGTGCCATTTTTGCCATTTCGATACACTTGGTACCGTTGGTGGTGGTGAGCACTACTTCGTTACCCGCAACCAGTTCAGGTGCGTAGTGAAAAGGAGAGTTTCCAAAGTGAAATCCAGGAATGGTTTCGCCGCCGCGTTCGCCGCCTACTAAAAATCCGTTGGCTTTATAGGTCTCTGCTTCGGTCTCTTCCTTCACCGGAATAACGGCTGTTGCGCCATTGTGTAAAATAGTGGTTATAGTGGATGTCGCTCTTAGTATGTCAATAACAACTACTATTTTATCTTCTACGTTTTCTACTTGGTAAAATAGGGCAGGGGTGAGTATTGTTTCTACCTTCATGGGTAATTTATGCGTGAAAAAGTTCGGCCATCATACATCTGGCACTACCGCCGCCTATCTTCTCGATAAGGTGTATGGGTACGGCTATTATTTCATTTTGATGCTTGTTTTGGATGAGGTCTTTTTGCTCGCTAGTTAAGCAAGAGAATGCTTCGCTGGACATTACTAAAAACTGTTTTCCTTTAGCGTTTTGTAACTGTAACATGTTTCCGGCAAAATGAGCATATACTTGCTCATTGGTAAGTGCAATAATATCTTTGCCTAAAGAAGTTAGTTGCGCAGCAACGCTTGTTTTATGCTCTTCTGCTATAGTATCCAGCCCAATAATCACGAAGGTGTTACCCATGGTCATCATTACGTTGGTGTGGTATATTAAATTACCGTCAGGACCCATTGCGTCAAACCGCACGGAAGAATAGCCTGACACCTGCTCAAAACGATCGAGTGCCTCATGCGTTGTTCGCGGCGAAATAGCCGCAAAAGCAGTTTTAGAAGCATAATCACAAACCAAGCTTCCGGTGCCTTCTAGTATTTCACCTTTCTTTTCTTCCTTGAGCAGCTGGGTATTAAGTGGCTTACGTAAGTCGTTTGCTATTTTTTTGTACACTGCAGATTTACGCTCAAGCCTTCTGTTGGGGGTGTACATAGGGTACAAAACCACTTCATGGGTAAACGTGCTAAACCAGTTGTTGGGAAAAATAGAATCTGGGGTATTGCTATCTTGTTCCTGAAACACCATCACTTTAATGCCTTTTGCCTTGAGCATAGCTACCATATTATCAAATTCTAGGGCAGCAATATCTTGTATTTGAGCAGGAGTGAAATGGGCTAATTCGTGTTGAAAAGCATTATTTTCTGCGGTTTGTGGATTGAAAGCAAAACTCTTAGGTCTCACCATAGCCACACTTTTAGGAATAGTATTAATCATTTTCTCGTAGGGTAGGTAAAGTAGAACATCGGAGTAAACCCTCCAGTTTAGAAATCTGGTAATAAGGTATTTCTTCTACGGTGTACCCTCTTTCTTTTAATTTTTCGTTGATACGCACAAAACCACGCTCGCTTACCACAATATCTCTGTCTATAGAAAACACGTTGCATCCCATGGAATACATTTCTTCTCTATTTACTTTAATCAGCTTATCGGCGCCAAAAATATCTTTAATGGTATCTAAAGAAGACTGATTTTTAAATCCGTCTTCAAAGATTAAGGCGTGCCCCAGGCCAAGTGGCTGAAAGCAGCAATCCAAGTGAAGTGCATTCTCTCGGGGCTCGTAGTCCGATTTGTTTAGCTCTATGCCAATTACTTTTTTAGCAGGGAATTTCTCTTTCAGGTAGTTAAGTCCATTCTCATTGGTACGGGCGGTTTTATATCCATAAAAGTCTTTTTCATTGGCATAGCCTACAAATAAGTATTCGTTGTGCACTATTACGTCTCCACCTTCTATTCTTACGCCAAGTGGCGAGTCTAGTATTTGTTTTTTGGTTAATTGATTCAGGTAGTTTTGGATACCATCTATTTCATCTTCACGTTCTTG
>CAMDCQ010000164.1 GCA_945890595.1 Chitinophaga pinensis | reverse complement strand
TTAGACATTATCTCGTGCTCGGAATTTAAGTTAAAGCAGGAACAATATTTTAGTTACGTGAAAATTAAGGAATCGTCGTGATACATATATCGGATAAATGACAGCGATGAGCCGGCACCAGCGCAGCATTACTCTGCAACTAATCGCTCACAACAAATGGCTGTTGCCATAGCAGCATTTAAACTTTCTGTATGACCATTTCCGGGTATAGTTATGGCTGTATGTTCAATTGCTTTTAAAGTTGCGGCCTCGATACCGTTTGCTTCATTACCAATAAGTAAAACCCCGTGAGTTGGTCTATCCATAGTTCTGATACTTTTTCCGTTCAGCAAGGTCGCAAATACATCTTTCCCTTCTAAAAGTTGGCTAAGATCGCCTTCTATTACGTTTACGCGCAAAAATGAACCCATGGTACTCTGAATTACTTTGCTGTTGTAAAAGTCAACTGTATTTTGACTGCAGTATATAGTATTTATGCCGTACCAATCTGCAATGCGAATAATTGTACCTAAGTTTCCAGGATCATTTATACCATCTAAGGCTATTTGCCAAGGAGAGGTAGGTGCTTGAGTGTCATGGAACTTGGCAATTGCAAGTATTTCTTGGGGATTGGTAAGGTGTGATGTGGCAGCAAATTCTTCGCTGCTTATTAAGTCAAATGTGAAGTCAATCTGGTCTCCATAACGTTCTAAAAAAGTTGGAGTGCATAGTATAGTCTCCACAGGCCAACTGCTATGGGTTAATTCGTTAACAGATTTTAACCCTTCTACGACAAATAGACCATACTTTTGTCGAAATTTTTTGCTGCTTAGTTGTTGGTACAGTTTTAATTTAGCTTTGCTTGGCAATTTGACTCCTTAATTTGAATACAAAACTAAAATATTGTCTCATACTTTTAACAGTACTCAGCATTACGGCGTGTAATATTACACGTGTGGTGCCTGAGGGGGAGTATTTATTGGTTAAAAACAAGATAGAACGCATAGATGATCAAGGAGTTAACCTTACGGACGAACGGTCAAGTCTTAAACAAAAACCCAACAGAAAATTACTTGGATTTGTGAAGTTTCACCTTTGGGCTTATCAATACGGCAACAAAGGTTTAGGTATTCGTAAGAAGCAACCATGGCTACGTAAACTTGCTGAGAATGTGGGAGAAGCGCCTGTTCTTATTGACACAAACAAAATGGATATCTCTTCCATTCGACTTTCTGATTACTATTTTAGCAAGGGATTTTTAAATAATACCGTACACTATCACATAACGCCACGAAAGATTTTTAAAAAGCGGGCGGTGGTTAGGTATGACGTTGATTTAAATAACTATACGGTAATTAACAGCTTATCTTATAATTCTGCGTCTAAAGAGATATCCGATTTGCTCAAGCAAACAACAGGTAGCCAAAAATTAAAAAAAGATCAACGTATAGATTTTGATAAAATCGAAGATGAAAGAGGTCGTATAACGGAGCTTCTGAGAAATAATGGTTATTTTTACTTCAATAATTCCTTTATAGATTTTCAAATTGATACCAATCAAGCAAAACTAAGTGCTGATGTGGTAGTTAATATTAAAAGTAATAAAAATCTAAATCCGCACTATCAGCAAACCATAAACAGCGTAACAGTTTTAATAGGAGACTCGCTATTTACAGATACGCTTGTTTACGATAGATTGCAGTTCTTCGAGGGGATTTACAAGATAAAGCCAAGTGTTTTAGCGAAGAATATCATTTTCAGGCCTGCAGATTTATATAACGCGGATTTAGTTCAAAAAACATACTCCAACTTATTGTCAATGGGACTTTTTAATTTTGTTACCATACGATTTAGTCCTTCAGCAGCAGATAGTTTAAGTAAACTTGATGTTGAAATTAGTCTTAGAACTATTAAAAAGCATGATTTTGTAATTGAGCCACAAGCAATCTATACACAACAGAATCTGGGCTTAGAAACGAATAATAACAGCGTAGGTCTTGCGAATAATCTATCCCTTATCAATCGGAATGTCTTTGGCGGAGCAGAATCCTTTAATCTTACATCGTATACTGCACTGGAGACTCAAATTAAAAAAGACAATCAAGGATCATTTAATAGTTTTAGACAAAGTTTAAATGCAGAATTTGTAATTCCCTCATTTATATACTTTGAGCGTAAACAATTTAGCCAAGTATTGATCAAGAAAAGTACTAAGATTAATACTTCTATCATTTTTGATCAGAATAAGAACTTCACGCGAAAGGTACTGCCACTCACGTTTACGTATGCATTTACCAAAGGACGTACGTCTTATGGTATAACTCCCTTCAGGCTGAGTATTAACCAGTCTCAGGTAGATCCAAATTTCTTAAGTTCCTTGGATCCAAGTACGCGTTATTACACAGAGCAATTGTTAACCAATAATATAGTTGCAGGTCCTCTTACCTCGCTGTATTGGAGCAATAGGGACAAAAATCCTAATTACTTTTTACAAATAAGGTCTAATCCAGTAGAGCTTTCAGGAAACCTCGCCTCTCTTTACTTTAACCAGATAAAAGGAGACTATAGCGCCAATAAGGAAATATTTAATGTTAAGTATGCTCAATACGCACGATCTGATTTTAATATTATTTTGACCAATATCGTCAATGAGAATAATTCGCTTGCTTATAGAGGGTATATAGGTGCAGGACTGCCATACGGAAATACACTTTTCTTACCTTTTGAACGTCGTTTTTTTGTGGGTGGGGGAAATAGTTTGCGAGCTTGGAGAGCTCGAACCATTGGTCCGGGTAGCTATAGCGATTCAAGCAGTGAAATAACCATCGAAAAAACAGGAGAATTTGCTTTGCAAGGTAGTATTGAGTATCGATTTGATATAGTTGACAAATTTTTGGACGGGGCTTTATTTGTAGATGCAGGAAATATTTGGAACTTTAGGAAAGATGAGAGCTTTCCCAATGCTGAATTAAAGTGGAATCGATTTTATAAAGAGATTGCCATGAATACAGGCTTTGGATTGCGGTTTGATTTTACCTACATCATATTCAGAACAGACTGGGGAATTGCCTTACACGACCCTTCAATGTTAGAGGGTAACAGATGGGTTATTAAAGATTTTGGATCACCCAAATGGATTAATAATAACACGGCTATTAATTTTGGAATTGGTTTTCCATTCTAGTTTTTATCCATTTAGTATTTTATTCTTGCACCCCTTTTTGAGGATAACGTTGTTGGGAATTTAAGGTAGTATCAAAAGGCTGAGTAACGGTCAAGTTTTGGCACATTTTCGGATTATTATTAACCGATAGTGCGGGTAAATTAGGTGAACAATAATGAAAAACAGATGTTATGTATAGCTTAAGCGAAGCGGTACTAAAAACACAAATAAGCTAAAATAGGAATCAGAATATAAGAATGGAATTAACATCAAATGGCTACACTCTCGGAGGTGTAGATTTACTAAGCGTGGCAAAAGAATTTGGGAGTCCACTGTATGTGTATGACGCAGATCAAATAGTAGCTAATTATCACCAACTTAAAAATGCCTTTGCGGGTGTAGATGTACACCTAAAGTATGCGTGTAAAGCACTCACCAATATTAGTATCCTTAAACTGTTAAAGAAAGAAGGAGCTGGCCTCGATACTGTTTCTTTAGAAGAAGCAAAGACAGGAATTAGAGCGGGTTATGCCCCTAGTGAAATTTTGTTTACTCCTAACTGCATTGGTTTTGACGAAATTAGGCAAGCGGTTGAATTAGGACTTATTATCAATATAGATGAGTTAAGTACGCTCGAACGTTTTGGAAGCGAGTATGGAGGTAAAGTGCCATGTTGCATACGACTTAATCCGCACATTATGGCGGGAGGGAATAGCCATATTTCTGTGGGGCACATCGACTCTAAGTTTGGTATAAGTATATATCAAGTTCCTCATATTAAGCGTATTGTAGAAAATTACGGCATTAGAGTAAATGGCTTGCACATGCACACAGGTAGTGATATTCTGGATGCAGATGTATTTTTACGTGGCGCCAAATTACTTTATGAAGCAGCAAGTTCTTTTCCAGAATTAGAATTCATGGACTTTGGAAGTGGTTTTAAAGTAAAATATCGTGAAGGAGACGTAACAGCCGATGTTGAAAAAATAGGCGCAGAGATTGTGGCTAGTTTTAAGAATTTTTGTAAGGGTTACGGTAGAGATTTACAACTTTGGTTTGAGCCAGGCAAGTTTTTAGTAAGTAATGCAGGATTTTTATTGGTTGATGTTAATGTAGTAAAACAAACTACTTCTACCGTATTTGCAGGTGTAAATTCAGGTCAAAATCACTTACTTCGTCCTATGATGTATGGTGCATATCATCATATTGTAAATATATCAAATCCTGAAGGTACAGATCGCATATATTCTATAGTTGGATATATCTGTGAGTCAGATACATTTGGCTTTGATAGACGTTTAAATGAGGTTCGTGTTGGGGATATATTAGCCATTCACAATGCTGGAGCTTATGGATTTAGTATGAGTAGTAATTATAACTCAAGACCACGACCTGCCGAGGTCATGATCTACAACAAAAAAGCACATTTAATCCGTAAACGCGAAGACTTGGACTACATTCTCCAAAATCAACTCGAATTAGATATGTAGTTAGCGAAGAGAACTTCATCTTTGAAGTTCTCTTGACTTAGTTTTTGACATATTTTTTGGCTTTGTTATCAAATTTACTAAAGTCTATTTTGCTCATAAACTTTTTTTCAAGTGTTGTCCATGTAGAAGGACCTCTCCATGTACCTCGTCCGTAGGCAAATCTTGCTTTTTCCCAGCTACCGTATTTTGTATGTAAATCCTTTAGATAATAGATGGCAACTTTTAAATAGTTACGTCGTGTTTTACCACTTGTTAGTTCTAACTTTTTGTAATAATGCCAATACGTAACATCAATTACTTGTAAGTCTCCGTGATCACTTCCGCCGTTGCTGTTTTTGATGTATCTCCAGCCGCTTTCGTTTTGACCGATTTGTTTTACAAGCTCAAATGGGACACCTGCTTCTTGGCAAATGGAATCTGCAACTTCTAATACTGTTTTTAAATGAACCTCTTTTTTAGCGAATTCTCTCTTTCCGTCGTTTTGTCTGTTCACAAAACTGGTGGCACTT
>CAMDCQ010000163.1 GCA_945890595.1 Chitinophaga pinensis | reverse complement strand
TAGACAGTCCCGAAAAAGCTAAACTTTACAAAGAGCGTTATAAGGTTGACGGCATCATGATAGGTCGTGCATCTATAGGTTATCCGTGGATTTTTAATGAGATCAAGCACTATCTAGCAACAGGAGAGCACCTCGCTCCACCTACTATTGCCGATAGGGTAGACGTGTGTAAGCGTCATTTCGAATTTGGAATGAAATGGAAAGGTGATGTTTTAGGTATTGTGGAAATGAGACGACACTACACCAACTATTTCAGAGGTATAGCGCATTTTAAAGATTACAGAACTAGGCTCGTTTCTACGATGGACCCAAAAGAAATTCTTGCTATTCTCGATGAGGTAAGCGAAACATTTGGCGACTACGAATTTGCTTAGCCTACTTTACTAGTTGCTGGAGCTCAAGAAGTTTTTCCAGCTTTCTAATAGTTCATTCTTTAACACTCTTGGGAATTTTGTTTGAGACCCTACTTTACCGTTAGCAGCCATCCAATCATAAAACTTTTGCGTAGGAAGTAAGTTAACTATTACACCTGTAAGAGCTGCAGAGCGCTCTACTCGATAATCGTCGTTAAGAACTTTGAGTGTCATATCTAATTTATCACGTATCTCATTCTCCTTGCCCATCAGGCGATCATCATCACAAGAGATAAACCATTCATGGGCAAAAAATCCTTCATACGGAATACCACATACCGTAAACTCTTCGAAACTTATATCGTATTCATTGGCAATCAGTTCAATAGCTTTATTCATGTTGTCTACCGATAAATGCTCACCGCACAGGGATAAAAAGTGTTTTGTTCTGCCAGTAATCATAATCTCACACCTATCTAGATTGGTAAATCTAATCGTATCACCAATCATATACCTCCAAGCTCCACTGCATGTTGAGATAATCAGTGCATACTCGTCCTTATCATTCACCTGTGATAGCGTAATGGCTTTTGCCTCTGGCAATAAGTCACCACTTTCTGAAAAATTATAGCGATCGAAGGGTACAAACTCATAGTATATGCCATTACGCATCAACAGGCGCATCCCGCCTTCGTTGTCTAATCTATTTTGATACGCAATAAATCCTTCAGAAGCCAAATAGGTTTCGAAGTATTTTATGGGTCTTCCCATTAGACCATCCAGTGCTTTTTTGTATGGCGTAAGCGCAACTCCTCCGTGCACATACGCTTCAAAATGTGGCCAGATATCATGTATATTGTCGAGATTATACTTGTCAATTATACTTTCCATCAATAGCTTTATCCAAGCCGGAACGCCCGCTACCATTCCCACATCCCAGTCTTTTGCTTCTAGGGTAATTTTCTCAATTTTTTCTGTCCAATTTTTTTCTTTTCGAATATGAATTCCTGGTTTAGACAATCGCTGAAATAAAATAGGCACAGACCCGGTTGTAATTCCACTTAAATCGCCTGAATAATACATTCCGTTATACTCCAGTTCGGTACTTCCGCCTATCATAAGCCATTGTTTAGCGATATGATCTTTAGGTACGTCTGTTTGTATAATGCTCAACACTTGTCGCAAACTAGCTCGGCGAATATGTTTCAGCATATCATCGCTGACTGGAATATACTTGCTACTTCCATCAGAAGTTCCAGAGCTTACTGCGTAATTTACAATAGGCTTTGGCCAAGTTACATTCTCTTCACCCATACGAGCCCGAGTCCACCAGGGTAGCATATTAAGATAGTCTCCCATGGTAGCACTTTCCCTGTAATCCGACAATAAAGTTGGTGAATCAACCAGCTCCTTAAAATTATGTTTTACTCCAAATTTGGTGTCTTGAGCTTTTACCAAGAGCTTATTCAGTGTCTTTCTCTGAATAGCCTCACCTTGTTCAATGTTAACTTTTAAGAAAACTCCTCGGTTTTTGGCCTCCATGAGAAATCTTTGCATGAGTGTTAGCATAAGGACAAAGCAACGCAAAAGCAAAGCAATATCAAACACAAAGTCAAAAGAAAAATGAAAACTCCTTGTATTGAATTATGTTTGACGACGAATATGCTGATTTAAGCATAGATATTTACTAAAAAAGTGCCGCTTTAAGAGCAATATGAACGAACTAAAAGAAGAAACAGTAAAAGAAAAATGGTTTAAAATCAGAGAGCTATTTGAAAAAAAATTTGATAAAACCCCTGATTTAAGTGCTATATTGTATGTCATTGGATTAAGAGAACTCGGGAAACCCCAAATCGAATTTAAAAAAGAAGAAAAGGTAAAACTCATGCACATAGCGACATGCAGAGTTTTAAGCACCTCCGGACATTATGAACTTAAGGGTGTAGACAGCAATGACTGGCCAGTATGGGAACTCAAAGAGAAGCTTCCAAATCAAGATTTATTGGAGCAAGAAATGTATCTCAGACATCATATCATTAATTATTTTGAAGAAGAAGAGTTGATTTAAGCAAACGCAAGCTTAAAAGTGAAACTACGAATAGGTTCGTGGTATTGTCATTTACGAATAGGTTCGTGTCCTCACGAACACGTTCTCAGTTCGTGAGGACACGAACTCATTCACTCGAACTCATTCATAATACAAGAAAAAAAATTAGTGAGTTGGTGAGTTAACTGGAAGTTTTACAACTGTATTGCTTCAGATGGAAGGAATATAAAAAGTTCGTGAGGACACGAACTCATTCACACGAACTCATTCACACGAACTCATTAACACGAACTCATTCACACGAACTCATTAACACAAAACCTCCCATAAAAATCAAAACACAGCTCCCTTCTCCCACCTTTTCCACATCTCTTGCTGCACTGTTTTTATAATATAACTTTGCCCAATTTTAAGAACGTATGCCTAAAGACTCCAGTATAAAACACGTCCTCATCATCGGCAGTGGTCCTATCATCATCGGACAAGCATGTGAATTTGATTACAGCGGCAGCCAAGCAGCTCAAAGTTTGCGAGAAGAAGGAATAGAAGTTTCACTTATCAACTCGAATCCCGCGACGATAATGACAGATCCCACTATGGCAGAGCACATTTACTTGCTTCCTATGAGCGTAGAAAGTATAGAACAAATACTTATTGAACAACCCTCTATTACACATGTGTTACCCACCATGGGAGGTCAAACTGCTCTAAACCTAGCCATTGAAGCAGATGAAATCGGACTATGGGATAATCACGATGTAAAAATAATTGGAGTCGATATCGCAGCTATTGAGAAAACAGAAAATCGTGATCTTTTTCGCTCGTTTATGATTGAGCTTGGAATTCCTATCGCGACGTCCAAAATAGCAAACTCTTATCTTGAAGCGAAAGAAGTTGCCCAAACTATCGGTTATCCTTTGGTAATACGTCCCTCTTTCACTATGGGTGGTTATGGTGGCGGTTTTGTGCACACTAAAGACGACTTTGATGAAGCTGTAAAACGAGGTTTGGAAGCTTCTCCTACTCATGAAGTGCTCGTAGAGCAAGCCGTTTTAGGTTGGAAGGAATACGAATTAGAATTATTACGTGATGGAAATAACAACATCGCAGTAATCTGTACCATCGAAAACTTTGACCCCATGGGCATACATACTGGCGAGAGTATTACTGTCGCACCAGCCCTTACCTTAAGCGATACCTGTTTTCAGCAAATGCGCGATATGGCTTTTGATATGATGCGAAACTTAGGGACTTTTGCCGGCGGCTGTAACGTACAGTTCTCGGTAAACCCAGAAAACGAAGACATAATCGCCATTGAAATTAACCCACGCGTCTCTCGAAGCTCTGCGCTTGCTTCCAAAGCAACTGGTTATCCTATTGCCAAAATTGCGTCTAAACTAGCATTAGGTTATTACCTAGACGAATTAAAAAACCCGGTTACCAAAACAACATCAGCATTCTTCGAGCCAAGTATAGACTACACCATCGTTAAAATACCACGTTGGGATTTTGCTAAATTTAAAGGTGCGGACACCACACTAGGCTTACAAATGAAGTCCGTAGGCGAAGTAATGAGTATAGGTAGAAGCTTTCAGGAGGCTTTACAAAAAGCATGTCAATCCCTAGAAATCAAACGATTAGGTTTGGGTTCTGACGGATACGAGCTAAAAAATCTCGATCAAATATTACACAGTCTTGAAAATCCAAGCTGGGACAGGGTCTTCCATATAAAAGATGCTATGGCCCTTGGAGTGCCTATTACCAGTATTCAAAAAATTACGAAAATAGACCGTTGGTTCTTGGAGCAAATCTATGAACTGGTGAAAATGGATCGTGAAATTAAAAAATACACCCTTGACAATATTGATGCAGATGTATTGCGTCTTGCGAAGCAAAAAGGATTTGCGGATGCTCAAATTGCACATTTACTAGGCGGGGGCATTACAGACATGGACGTTCATGCCAAACGAACTGCTCTTGGCATACACAGGGTCTATAAAATGGTGGATACCTGTTCTGCCGAGTTTAGCTCGCCAACCAACTACATGTATTCCACTTTTGATGGCGAATGTGAAAGCAAGATATCCGATAAAAAGAAAATTATCGTAATTGGTTCTGGGCCTAACAGAATTGGACAAGGTATCGAATTTGATTACAGTTGCGTGCACGGCATTAAAGCCGCACAAGAATTGGGCTACGAAGCCATTATGGTGAATTGTAACCCTGAAACCGTAAGTACAGATTTTAACACCGCCGATAAATTATATTTCGAACCTATTTTCTGGGAGCATCTTTGGGATATCATTCAACTGGAGAAACCTGTTGGTGTTATTGTGCAACTCGGCGGACAAACGGCACTTAAACTTAGTGAACGCATGAGAGATCACGGCGTACGTATTATCGGCACTTCTTTCGAAAACATGGATTTGGCCGAAGACAGAGGATCATTCTCTAACTTATTAAAAGACTTAAATATTCCTTATCCTAGATTTGGTGTTGCCACTAATGCTTATGAGGCGGTACAAGTCGCCCATGAAGTAGGTTATCCTGTTTTGGTGCGTCCGAGCTATGTTTTGGGTGGACAAGGAATGAAAATAGTTATTAATGACGAAGACTTACAAAAAGCAGTTATCGATCTTTTGGGAGATTTGCCTGGCAATAAAGTTCTCATAGATCACTTCCTCGACAGAGCAGAAGAATCTGAAAGTGACAGTATATGTGACGGTGAGGAAGTATTAATGATTG
>CAMDCQ010000162.1 GCA_945890595.1 Chitinophaga pinensis | reverse complement strand
GGAGGAAGAAAAAATAAGCAATGAGACGTTGATCAATTGTTTGTTTGGAACCGACATTTCTTATGATTTGCCTGCTCATTATTTAAATCAATCTGGGGATGCTTTGGGTTTGTTAGTAGGCGGGAACTTAAGTATGTTGTACAGTTTATGTGGATCTACATCAGATTTAGACACAAGAGGTAAAATTCTATTTTTAGAAGATTTGGACGAGTATTTATATCACGTAGATAGAATGATGATGAATCTTAAAAGAACGGGAAAATTAGAAAATCTAGCAGGACTAATAGTTGGCGGGATGAGTGATATGAAGGACAATACCATTCCTTTTGGTAAAAATGCAGAACAAATAATACAAGAACATACCGCAGAATATGGTTACCCCATCTATTTTGGCTTTGAGGCAGGGCACCAAAAACTAAACAAAGCGCTTCGATTTGGCATACACGCAGAAATAAAAGATAATCAGCTACTTTTGCCTTCTAAATTAGCGTAAACTAAAATGGCCTTTTACCAAGCGAGTAAGCAATTAACCAAGTTTATCATCAGTGGTTTACTGGCGGTTACGGTTGACTTTATTGTTTATTTTGCTGTATCTCAATATTTACCTATGAATCTAAGCAAGGGCATTAGTTTTTGCTCGGGGATGCTGGTAACGTATAACCTAAATAAGTTTTGGACTTGGCGTCAGAACGATAAAGACAATAAGAGACTACTGTTATTTACAATGTTGTATTTAATAGCCATGATTATTAACATAACAGCTAATCTGTATGCCTATGAATGGTTACCCAATTTTGAATTCATAGCATCTTTACGAGATAGCAAAGGAATTCTGAATGACATGATTACCGTAAAATTAAATAAGGTTTTCGCTTTTGTTATAGCAACTGGTCTCAGCGCGTTATTTACATTTATTGGCCAAAAATATTGGCTGTTTAAAGCTAAAAATACTAGTACGTTGGACGCGTTAAAATAGTTTGCGCAATAATGGCTTGTCGCAAGTCGAAGTCTATTTCCTCCGTGTTGATTTCCTCATCTACTTGAAGCTCTTCTGATTCTTTTATAGCCTTCATTAAGCTGGCTTTCTTTGAATCGGATATCTTATTTTTATGTGCAAAATTATGCTGACGTTCTTCCTTCTCAAGTTTATCTTTATACTCAAGGTTAGACTGCTCTATCAACGTCTCCTCTTCTATTTGCTCAGGTTGGTATTCACCTCTGAGGTCTTGAAGAATTTCAGCTAAGGTTGGTGTTTTTCTTTTAACTGATTGGGAAGTCGTTTGTGCAGTTTGTTTCTTTTCTTTGCGCTTACCAAATAGTAGATAGAGCCCGTAAAGTATAAAAGGTATGAATCGTAGTAAATCTTCCATCTGACCAAACGAAGGTAATGAAAAAAAAGCTGGTTTTAAGTTTAGGCTCAAATTTAGGAAATAGATACGCTTATATACGTCAGGCGATTACCTATATTGAAGAATGCTTTGCAGCCGCTTGTGTGTGCAGCAGTTATTACACTACTCCTCCGTGGGGAGAAACAGAACAAGCGCAATTTATCAATATGGCATTATATCTTGAAACCCCTAAGTCAGTGGATGAATGTTTAACACAACTTCAGGCTATAGAACTTCAGATGGGTCGGGTAAAAACCAAGAAATGGGGACCTAGAAGTATTGATATCGATATTCTTTTTTATGAAGACAGCCAAGTGACCACCGAAGCACTTACGGTTCCACATCCTTATATGCATGAACGCGTTTTTGTGCTTAAGCCCGTATGTGATATTGTGCCTAACTTCGTTCATCCTGTTTTAAACATTACCATGAGGAATTTACTCCTTGAACTAGAGGACGATTCAACGCTTTTTTGTAATTAATGCGCTAAGTTTGACCGATGTTTTTGCCTTGTATTGGTTCTATTGGTTATTGGGGTTCGTTGGTTACTGAAAGTAAACCCGTCATTACAACGCTTCATACCTTTCAGAAACAGTCTAGCCTTTCGCAATGCGAGATTGTAACTGCCAATGGTCGCTTAAAGCTAAGCGTGCCTACCATAAAGCAAACCCGAAAAGGCGCCTTTAGCGAGGTTGAAATAGATTATACGGACAAATGGCAAATAGAATGGTGGAGAGGAATAGAAAACGCGTACCAAAAATCCCCTTTTTTCCTTTACTACGACTATAAACTAAAGCCTAAAATACTCGCCAACGAAAAATATTTACTGGACTACAATATAGCTATCGTAAGTGCTTTGTGGGATATATTAAAAATGGAAATGCCGCTAGAAATAAATAAGTACACTGCTGTTTATTTCAAAGAAATGGAAGCATGTTCAAATCCGGCTTACCCACAGGTGTTTGATAGCAAGATGTCTTTTTGCGAGAATGTATGTGTTTTAGATGCGTTATTTAACCTAGGTCCAGAAACCTTAGATTATTTACTTAGCATCAATAAATGATCCCATCGCACTAAATTTGTTGATACGCTGAGTTACCAGAGTAGCGCTATCTAGTTCGGCCAGTTCCTTCAATGTCTTTTTCAATTCACTTTTGAGCGTTTTAAACATTGTTTCTGGATCGTTATGAGCGCCGCCTAGCGGTTCTGGGATTATGCCATCAATTAATTTATTGGCCAACATTTTATCAGAAGTTAGATTCAGCGCATCTGCTGCGCGTTCTTTATTGTCCCAGTTTCTCCAAAGAATGGAGGAGCAACTTTCGGGTGAAATTACAGAATACCAGGTGTTTTCCAACATAAAAACGCGGTCTCCTACGCCAATTCCAAGGGCTCCACCGCTTGCACCTTCGCCTATAACCACACAAATGATAGGTACTTTAAGTGTTGCCATTACCATAAGGTTTTTGGCGATAGCCTCACCTTGTCCGCGTTCTTCGGCTTCAAGACCTGGGAATGCACCGGGAGTGTCTATGAGGCATATCACTGGCATGTTAAATTTCTCTGCCATACGCATTAAGCGCAATGCTTTGCGATACCCTTCGGGGTTAGGCATTCCGAAATTACGGTACTGACGCTCTTTGGTGGTTCGGCCTTTTTGTTGGCCTATTATCATTACGTTCTGATTGTCTATTTGAGCTAACCCGCCCACCATTGCTTTGTCGTCACCTACGTTTCTATCGCCGTGTAGTTCGATAAAATTTTTAGCAATAGCCGCAATATAGTCAAGTGTATATGGCCTGTCTGGGTGTCTTGAGATTTGTACCTTTTGCCAACCAGTAAGGTTTTTGTAAAGCTCTTTTTTCTCGTTAAGTATTTTTTTAGTAAGCTGAGCAACGGTATCGCTCATGTCTACATTTCCTTTGTCATGTGTGGCTTGGGCTTTTTCAAGCTGTTCCAACAATTCTTCTAAGGGTTTCTCGAAATCTAATAATACTGCCATAAGCGTGTTATTTATGATGGGCAAAAGTAAAAATCTAAATTGATTGCGGCGTATATATCTGTATTAAAAAAGAAATCAGTGTTTATTAAGCGAAAAAGGCTTTTGACCTTACAACTAAAATTCCTTTAAATAAGACTATAACAAAAGGTGTCTATGTTGCTGTATATATGAAATAATGACCACCCACGATACCCTAAAGACTCTAGCCATGGTTGCGGTTTATAAAAATGATTATTCCTTATGGAAGTGGTGGTGTATTTTTAGATAAATTATTTATATTGAGCGTCGCTCTTATAGTAAAGACTTCTCTTTTGATATCTACTTTATACTTGCTCTGAAATGGAATAGCAAATGTGTTTTCGTCTTGGGTAGATACATACACGTAGTATTTCTGAAATAAAAAAAAGTTTTTTTTATGAATATGAATGTATTTGAGGTGGTCGGTGTCGATATTTTTTAAATACTTACGTAATTCTTTTATCTCCATTTCTCTTAGTTCAATGTTGTTTTGATTTTTCATAAAAAGCAATGGATTAGCATGTAGGTGAATAGTAATAAATTAACTGAAGCAAACAGGTACATAGCATTAAGCGGCATGGTCTCTATACGGCCAAACACCTACATACATATAATAAATGAGATAAAGCAAAATGAATACACAAGCGATAGCATAAAGTAGGAACTCTAGCTTTCGTATAGCATCTGAGTTAATTAGAAGGTAACGTCTAATTCTGTGTCTAAGTCTTGATATAAAACTATGGTTTAACAACATTTAAAAGCAAAAATTTGATTTTTTTATGTCATTTTATCATAAAACAATCAGAAATTATAATTTCGTGTATTTGTATTTTAGTGTAAAATAATGGTATTCAATTGTTTACACTATCCTAGATAACTGAAGGTATAGGCTTCAAAAAAGTCCAAATACGGTAAGTATTTTCATTTTTAGATGATAGGCGGTGTTACTAATACTCTATTATTGGTGACGATTATAGCCAAGTTGATGAATATACCGTTGCGCCCAGCCTCCAACATTGGTTAGAACGCGCATACTGTTATTTTCAAACACTAATAATTCAGACAGCGACATTGTGAATTACGTTGATTACGGAATGTGATGTTTAATTAAAACGTTTATGCCGATTGCGATCCTATAACCAAACCGACAATCATTAAACGAAAAAGCCCCTAACTCTACTAAAGTTAAGGGCTTTTTGCGGTCCGGACGGGACTCGAACCCGCGACCCCCTGCGTGACAGGCAGGTATTCTAACCAACTGAACTACCGGACCGTAATTCTTATTTTAAAAGCTTGATGTTTAACTATCAAACCCCCTTTTTAAGGGTCTGCAAATATAACCGCGTAGTTTATATTACAAATTCTTTTTTATAATTTTTTATTTACCCTAAACAGGTAACTCTACCATCCTTTAATTGATACGTTTCAGTGCCTTCTGGACATGTTGCAATTCCCTCATTGTTAAAAGTTAATCTATGTCCAAACTTACTCATCCATCCTATATGTCTTCCTGGATTTCCTACCATTAGTGCATAAGGCAATACCTCCTTGGTAATCACCGTGCCAGCACCTATAAAACAATATTCTCCCAAATCATTGCCGCAAACTATGGTGGCATTAGCTCCTATGCTAGCTCCTTTCTTCACCGTCGTTTTTAAATATTCATCTTTACGAATAACAGCACTTCTTGGATTAATTACATTGGTAAAGACCATGCTAGGACCTAAAAACACATCGTCTTCGCAGGTAACTCCGGTGTAA
>CAMDCQ010000161.1 GCA_945890595.1 Chitinophaga pinensis | reverse complement strand
TACAGCTAGACCAAAATGTGCGAAGTATTACGTCTATGTCCCATCAAATTGAGGAAGGTGATCTCAAAAATGGGGTAAGCTTGTATGAGTATTTTAATATGTTTCATAATTTCCCAGGAGGGTTTAATATCGATTATGTAAAAGATGCTAACGGCAACGATTACGAAGTAAAGGTGAATCACACCATGATGCGTGTCAACCTTAAAAAGACTCTTAAGGCAGGAGAATCTGTAAAATTAAATATCAAGTGGTGGTATAACATCAACGACCGAATGGAAATAGGCGGCAGAAGTGGTTATGAGTATTTTAAGGAAGAAAATAATTACTTGTATACTATCGCGCAGTTTTTCCCAAGAATGGCGGTTTATAGTGATGTTACAGGATGGCAAAACAAACAATTTTTAGGCAGAGGCGAGTTTACGCTTCCTTTTGGTAATTATGATGTAAAACTCACCGTACCTAGTGATATGATAGTAGGCGGTACAGGAGAAATTCAGAACATGAGCGACGTATTGACCGCTGCTCAAATGGCTAGATTGGAGCAAGCTAAAACTAGCGATAAGCCAGTAGTTGTTGTGACGCAAGACGAGGCCATGGCCAACGAAAAAACGCACTCGTTAGAAATGAAAACATGGCATTTTAAAGCTGAAAATGTGCGTGACTATGGATGGTGTGCCAGCCGCAAGTTTATCTGGGATGCTCAAGGAGTTAAGTTTGGAGATAGAACCGTATTGGCCATGTCACTTTACCCGAAAGAAGGAAATCCTATGTGGGAAATGTACAGCACCAAAGCGATTGTTTTAACATTGGAAACCTATTCTAAGTTTACGTTTGATTACCCTTATCCAGTAGCATATTCTATCAATGGAAAAAGTATTGGAATGGAGTACCCTATGATCTGTTTTAACGGAGGAAGAACAGATGCGGAAGGCAAGTTTAGTGATGAGAATAAGTACAGAACAATCTTGGTGATTATTCACGAAGTGGGTCACAATTACTTCCCTATGATTATTAATTCAGATGAACGTCAATGGACATGGATGGATGAAGGTTTAAATACCTTCTTACAGTATCAAACTGAGCTCGCTTGGACTGACGAAACAGGGAAACCGTTTCCGAGTCAACGAGGACCTGCCAAAAATATAGTACCTTATATGGGCGGAGACAAACGTTACATCTCACCTATCATGACCAATTCTGAAAGTATTCATCAGTTTGGAAATAATGCTTATGGAAAGCCGTGTACAGCATTAAATATTTTGCGTGAAACGGTAATGGGACCTGAGCTTTTTGATTATGCATTTAAGACGTATGCTAACAGATGGATGTTTAAACACCCAAGTCCTGCAGACTTATTCAGAACCATGGAAGATGCCAGTGCGGTAGATTTAGATTGGTTTTGGAGAGGATGGTTTTATACCAATGACCATTGTGATGTTGCGGTAACCGATGTTAAAGAGTTTACGGTAAAATTTAACCAACCAAAAGCGGGTACATCAAATGACAAAGCGAAGAAAATGGTAGAAGCGCAAACTAAAGTAGGCCAGTTTGACCCCATATTACAAAGTATTGCCAATGCAGAAGATCCTGCCAAAGCATATGACATGGTAAAAAATAACATCACGGATACCCGCAAAGAGTTCTTAAATGAAGATAATTATTTTTACCAAGTAGATTTGAAAATGATAGGCGGATTGGTAATGCCCGTTATCTTTAAATTGGAGTATGCAGATGGTACAACAGAAGAAATACGAATTCCTGCAGAAATCTGGAAAATGCAAAACGAGCGATTAACTGAAACGGTTAGCAAAGTGCTAATAACCAATAGAGCAGTAAATAAAATAACCCTTGATCCAAATCTAGAAACGGCAGATACAGATGTGAGCAATAACGTTTGGGTTAAGGGCGAGTAGGTTCTCTCTCTCGTTTAAAAGCAAAAGCCAGTTTTATGTGCAATTGGTAATTGTTTGCCATATTTCAAAAATTGATATTTTGCGAATACTATATTAGATGTCACCGCTACGCGGTTCGTTTCCCTTTGTTGCTTCGCAGTTATAGACGTGCCACTGCTACGCAGTTCATTTTTAAGGTATTTGTATTTTTTTGGGATAAGGACTTGTAATTATTCTTAACGCCTAAGGTTGTAATTTATCCAGAATCGCAACTGGATGGCGGTGGAATGTCTGTAGCCGCATCGCGGCGGCACGTCTTTAGAAAAACCGAAGGTTTGAATGAAGAACCGCATAGCGGTGACACGTATAATCGGTATCAATCATTATTCATCCAACCATTCAAACAAATATTTTTGGTCGTATTCAATTTCAAATTTTTGCAAAAATTCGAGGTATTCGTTTTTAAAAGTTTGTTTCTTGTGGTGTTCGGGTTGATTGTGTATATAATTGGCAACATTGCTAATTTGGCTTTGAGCGTAGGAAAATGCACCATAACCCCTTTGCCATTCGAAATCTTTCATCTTTGGAGATTCTAATTTAATTGCTCGTGAGGAATTTGCTTTTATACTTCGTACAGTTTCCGAAATAGATATATCAGGGTTTAAACCTAGAAAAATATGGGTATGGTCTGGCATACAATAAATAGCCAGCATTTTGTGCCCGAGATTTTGAGCAGTTCCAGTCATATATTTCTGCAAGGATTCACGGTAAGCTTCTGAGATAATATTTTTTCTGCCTTTCACGGCAAATACAATTTGGATATAGAGCTGGGTGTAGGTATTTGCCATATTTCAAAAATAGAAAAATTACGAATATAAAATCACGTGTCACCGCTACGCGGTTCGTTTCCCTTTGTTGCTTCGCAGTTATAGACGTGCCACTGCTACGCAGTTTATTTTTAAGGTATTTGTATTTTCTTGGGATAAGGACTTGTAATTATTCTTAACGCCTAAGGTTGTAATTTATCCAGAATCGCAACTGGATGGCGGTGGAATGTCTGTAGCCGCATCGCGGCGGCACGTCTGTAGCCGCATCGCGGCGGCACGTCTGTAGAAAAACCGAAGGTTTGAATGAAAAACCGCATAGCGGTGACACGTAATATGTACCGTTCTAAATGGCCAAAAAATTTGGAGTTATATAAGAACTTTAATGGTCGACTTAATAAGTCAATATGCCAAGGCACAAGAGTTTATAAGAGCTTTGCTGAACCAAAGGAAGATTCGTCTAAAGAAGCAACTGCAAAATTGGCTAACAAACAAACGAAAAATGGTGAGTTCGACCCAATTTTACAATGCATATTGAAAGCCGATGATCCAGCGGCAGCGTAACAAAGGGTAAAAGTAACATTTCCGATACCCGAAAAGATATATTAAATGAAGATGCCTATTTCTATCAAGTAGATTTGAAAATGATAGGTGGATTAGTGATGCCAGTCATCTTTAAGTTGGAGTATTTAGATGGTACCTCAGACGAAATACGAATTCCTGCAGAAATCTGGAAAATGCAAAACGAACGCTTAACCGAAACGGATAGCAAAGTGCTAATAATCAATAGAGCAGTAAATAAAATAATCCTTGACCCAAATCTAGAAACGGCAGATACAGATGTGAGCAATAATGTGTGGATGAGGTAAGTTGCCCGTGCATTATTTAGTACACAGTATGAACTAGTGCAAAAAGCGTCCTAGTTTCAGCTGTGCAGCATTATCTTTGCCCTCAACAATGAATGCATGGATCGCGGCTTTTCGTCTTAAAACACTACCTCTTGCTCTTGGGGCTATTATTTTAGGCAGTAGACTGCATGACAGCACCCAAGATTACACCCTAGAATTTGAGTTAGATATTTTTCTAATGGCTTCGCTTACAGCTATTTTATTGCAAATATTGAGCAACTTAGCTAATGATTACGGGGATTTTGGGCGAGGAACGGATAAGCACCGGACCGATCGCCAGTTATCAAGCGGACAAATTACTCCTATAGCTATGCTCAATGCGATAATTGTGTTTGCATTGCTTTCATTTGCGTCAGGCATCTATTTATTATACATTTCTTTTGGAAGCGATTGGGTGAATTGGATTACGTTTTTAGGTCTAGGAACGGCAAGTATAATCGCTGCAGTTTCATATACCATGGGCAAAAGAGCGTATGGCTATCATGGCTTAGGTGATGTTTTTGTGTTTATATTTTTTGGCTTAGTTGGTGTATTAGGAACAGCGTATTTGTTTAAGCAAGAAATTACGGTAGTACTTTGTTTACCTGCTATTGCCTACGGAGCTCTTTGCGTAGGTGTGCTCAATGTAAATAACATTAGAGATTTGGATAAGGATATACTTACGAATAAAATCACTATAGCGGCTCATTTAGGATTGGAGGGCGCTCTTATATACCAAATTATTTTAATGACCATAGCCTTTTTAGGATTTAGCGGTCACCATATTTCTGAAGATTACTTCAGTTTAGCACCTATCGCCATGGTGGTTCTAGGTTTTGTGCATATCAGGAGGTTATATAATGCCGAAATAGCAGATGATTATAATGAGCAACTAAAGCTGTTGTCGTTGGGAAGCTTATTGGTAGTCGTACTTTTTGTAATTAGACTTTTCTATTAATATGTATTCCTTTACTATAACCCAGCATACCCTAGCGTTTGTAAAGCCAGCCAAAACATCGCGTAATGTTTTTACGCATCGTTCTATTTTTTTAATTGAGTTAATAGATTTAGAAACAGGCGTAAGCGGTGTTGGAGAATCTGCTCCGTTATCTCTCTTGAGCATTGATGATGTTACCAATTATGAAAAAATACTTCGTCAAAAACTAGAGGAATTTTGTGTTGCTGGAGATATTAATGCACTTGACTTAAATTCGTTCCCAAGTATACGTTTTGGAATAGAAACGGCGCTGCTCAATCTAAAAGCAGATGCGCAAGGAAGAATATATCGCACACCGTTTACAGATGGTAAAAAAACGCTTCCCATAAATGGTTTGATCTGGATGAACGATATTGAAGAAATGTACGATGAGGCGATAACCAAAATCAAGGATGGATTTTCAGTAATTAAGTTTAAAGTGGGGGCATTGGATTTTGATGCAGAGTGCAGAATGCTCGAGAAAATACGCATGGAATATGAGGCCGATAAAATTACCATACGAGTAGATGCAAATGGCGCTTTTCACCCCAACGAAGCCATGCAGCAACTCAAAGACTTGAGCAGATTTATGCTGCACA
>CAMDCQ010000160.1 GCA_945890595.1 Chitinophaga pinensis | reverse complement strand
CTCATTTCTAAGTCTATACTGTCATTTTCCACAAGCACTTCAACAGGGTTAATATTAAAGAAAAGGTACCCGTCATCCATATACAAGCTAGAAACATCAAATCCATTTTCGCTCATAAAGAGCTTGTTATTTAAACGAGACTGATCGTAAACTTCACCTTTTTTAATACCTAGTAATGTATCTAACAAAGAAGTTCTATACTTGGTATTACCTGTCCAGGTGATATGTCTGAAGTAATATTTTTTCCCTTCACTAATGCCTATTCTAAGATTTACTCGGTCAGGGCTAATCTGTTCTACGGTATCATATAGTAGATATGCATCTCTGTAACCTAAGGAGCTGTACTTTGCTAAAATTGCAGGCCTAGATTCTTCATATGTTTCTGCTACATATTTGGAAGAAGCAAAAACGTTGATTTTTTTGTACATACGTTTAGGCTTAAGAAGCTTACGTAATTTAGCATCTTCTATATTAGCATTTCCTTCAAAAATTATATTTTCAACCTTTACTTTTTTCCCTTTGTTGATGTCGATACGGAGTATTTCGTAATTGGGTTTTTCTGGATCTGCTTCTTTTATAAAAGTAGTTTTAATGCCGTAAAACCCTTTGTCAAAAAAGTATGCTTCAATTTCACGATTGGTTTTATTAACCAAGTCTTCTGTAATTAACTGATTTTTATCTAAAGTAATTTCGTCACGTATATTATTCGTTTCGCCTTTTTTTAGACCTTTAATTGAATATTTAGACAATCGAGGTCTTTCCTTTACTGCTATAACGAGTGATAATTTTGTTCCGTCAACTTTAGATAATCCTAACTCGATGTCACTAAAAAGTTTTTGTTTCCATAGATTTTCTAATGCTTCTCGTGTTTCTTCTCCTGGTAACGTGACTGTTTGTCCCACCTTTAGTCCAGACATAATGATAATTATGTTGGCATCCGTAAAGTTATTTCCTGTAACCGTTAGTTCTGCGATTTCAAATTTTTGAGGGTTTTCGTAATCTATAGTTATAGTGCTTGATGGATTATCTAACATTTGCCCATAGGAGCATATATGGATAAGTATTAAAGCTATTAGGCTTATTCTCTTCATTTTTCGTTCTCTTTTTATACTAATTGCTCGCTCGTTTTACCAAATCTTCGTTCTCTACTTTGATATTCCAGAATAGCTTCGTAAAGGTGTTCTTTTCTGTAGTCAGGCCAAAGAACAGTGGTAAAATACAATTCGCTATAAGCGATTTCCCACAACAAAAAATTACTAATCCTGAGTTCACCACTTGTTCGTATCATTAATTCAGGATGCGGATATTTGTGTGTGGTTAGGGTGCGATCTATTAATTCTTCGTTAACATCTTCAATAGCTATTTCACCATTCAATGCCTTTTGAGCTATGGTGCGTGTTGCATTTACGATATCCCATTTTGCACTGTAACTTAACGCTAGGATTAAGGTCATTCGGGTATTATCTTTAGTCGCGTTTATGGCCTCGTCAAGTTCTTTAAGACATTCGGAAGGGAGAGTTGTTCTGTCGCCAATAGCATCCAGTTTGATGCCATTTTTCATGAGGGTTTGTGTTTCGCTTCGTATTGTTTTAACAAGAAGCGTCATGAGCGCATTTACTTCGATTTTTGGTCGACTCCAATTTTCAGTACTGAAAGCATATAAGGTTAAGTACTCTACTCCAAGTTCAGCGCAACCTTCAGAAACTTCTCGCACGGCTTTGACCCCATTTTGATGCCCAAATATTCTGAATTTACCTTTTTCCTTAGCCCATCTGCCATTTCCATCCATGATGATGGCTATATGTTTTGGTAATTTAGTTAGATTTATTTGGTCTTTACTCATTTTCTACGTGATTAAAACGGACACTTAATAGGAGTGAATCGGTATGAAATGGTAAACGCTGTTTGAAAATACCAATCTTTCAAGTTAGGATCCCCACGCATGTCACCTTGGCTTGCTTTGGATAGTCCATCTTCCGAAACTTCCCAAGATCTATCGCTTACCGTTCGACTATTTGGAGGCAAAGATGGGTAAACCGTGCTAACATCATCTAAATGATCTGTAAATGTTTTGCGCCAGGCTGCTTCAAAGCCTACTATAATGTTATCATTAACTGCGTGTTTAATACCTGCTCCCATTGGTATGGCTAATTGGAAGGTCTGGTATCCCTTGGCTTCTGTGTGCAATGGTTTAAGCTCTACCCATTGGTTCTTGAAGAAGGCCTCAGGTTTATGGTAAAAAGCTGCAATTCCAGCCAACGCATAAACCGTTGTTTTAGCATGCATTCGTTGATTGCTAAATGGACGAAAATTAAGTTCCATGACATTTGATAGCTCATAAATATTATTTCTAAAACTTAAATTTCTGAGCTTGTATTCACTAAAATTACTATCTGAACCGGATATTTGAAGGTAAGAAATGGAAGGACGCATCGTCCAAAACTCATTAAAATTTAATCTTCCAAAGATACCTCCAGAAGCATTCGTCTCACTCGGCACAATAGTGTACGCTAAATCTCCGTGGTAATTTGACCCGCCCAACATTCCACCAATCTCAAAAGACTGTGCCTTAGAAGCTAAGGAGCATACGGTGAGTGTTAATATTAAGCTAAGTTTATGCAATGTGTGTTGGGTATTGCTATTAATACGCAAAATTAACTAAGATGTTACCTCAGGTAATGTAAATGAATGAAATAAATGTAAGGATAGTACTAGAACGTAGGGCAGGCCGGCTTGTTGCCATATATGCGGTACATAATAGTAACACCAAATATTCCATACATATCTTTGGATTTAGGATTTCCTCTTCCAGAACCTTCTATTTTGTTTTCGTCGTAGGTCTCGCTTCTTATGGACATAGCTGCGGACATTGGTCCATATTGAGCTTGCAGTCTACTGGGGTCTACAAAGGTTCCGCTTACGTCATCTAAATAATCTGTAAACGTTATTCTTGTACCGTATTCAACACCAATCATCCAATTTTGACTTACTTTGAATTTAAATCCTCCACCGATAGGAATAGCAATTTGCGTAAGAGAATATCGCTTACGCTCATTAAATTCAGTTGTTTCTTGTCCTTCTGTGCCTAAGGGTTGCAATTCAACTAGCTCTCCATCTCGACTTGCTAAGTTATCGTAGGATGGGCCTAGGTATTTAGCTAACTGCGAATTAGGGTTGTAATTAAAAACTGCTTTTGGGTTAAACTTGAACACACTAGCTCCAATAAATGCGTAAGGAATAATGCCAGTTTTTTGTCTAAAATCTATGTAATTAAAATTGAACTCTGCAGCACCTGTAAAATCCCAAATATCAGACTGGAAGCTTAAGTTTCTCGCTTGTTTTAAAGGGTCATCTATCCATTTTTCGTCACCCGCTATTTGCCCATACTGGGCACTTAGTCTGAATGTAACCAAGCTGTTGGGCGTATAGCGTGTAATAATTCCTGCACTTGGTTTTAAGCCTCGGGTATCAAAATACGTTGGCGTTAATTCTCCTGAATAGTGAGAGAATCCACCTATTAATCCAAATTCTAATGCGCTGGTTCTAAACCAACGTTTTTGTGCATTAGCGTTAAACGTCCCTAAGCAGAGTAACAAGGTTACCAGCAATACTGATTTTATGTTTCTATTGAGCATTTTAAAGTAAAAGTTTTGTGTTCTAAGCCACAGACTAGCAAGCAAAAATACTAATTATTAACTAAAAAAAACGATACATTTTTTTAGTTGCTTGTTTTTAGGTCATTTAGGCCAATGTGTAAAATTCTGTTTTTTCATGCGTGTGGTTTCGTATAACCCCTGCACTAATCAAATTTACGAGTATTTTGGCTGCACGCCATTTAGAGATATTCACCATTTTTCGAAATTCTTGAAGAGTGGTTCTTTCGTTTTCTTCGAGGAATTTAAGTAATGTTTCCTCGTTCTTTCCATAACTAATCATGGTGCCATGATTGCTTGCCTGCCGTTTGAGAACATCCACCACTATTTTGCTTGCGAGTAAACTCTTATCTTTATTTCGAATGTAAACCCACCATTTTTCGTCTTCCCCTTTAGCATAATAAGGTTTTTTGTCACCTTCGGGTACGGTGCATTCAAGTACTACTTTATCACCAATTTGATGCTCAGTTATTTCTAAGGTTATTTCTGGTTTACAATAAAAGGATGCGGCAAGATCTAGCATGTATTTCTCATCCTCGGTTCGTATGCCAGCAATTGTTCTATTGTCGCGCACACCTACCAATAATATACCACCTCTATGATTTGCAAAGCTTACCATTGTTTTTGCAATTTTGTGGGCACTAGTTATTTCTTGCTTATAGTCAAGCATGTCACCTTCACCTTTTATGAGATATTGCTTTAGGCGGTCAATCACTTTTCTTATTCTTCCAACTGTTTATGAGCAAGGGTACTCAGTGCAGCATTATATTCATTTACCATTTCAACGATGATGTCCCCAGCGGGTTTAATCGCGTTAATATAGCCACTTATTTGGCCTATTTCTAGTTCTCCCTCCACTAAATCACCCTCAAACATTCCCTTTTTAGCGCGAGCTCTTCCCAATAATGTGGCAAGATCTTCTTTTGAAGCACAGTTTGATTCAGCATATACTACGTCCTCCCAAAACTTATTTTTTAACATTCGAACAGGCGTTAGCTGTTTCAAACTCAGCTGTGTGGATCCTTCTTTTGCTTGAAGAATTATATTTTTAAAATTACTATGTGCACTGCTTTCTATGCTTGTAACAAATCTACTCCCCACTTGAACTCCTTCTGCCCCAAGGATCATTGCTGCTAGCATTGTTTTGCCTGTTCCTATTCCGCCGGCTGCCATAACGGGGATTTTAACTGCACTGGTAATTTGAGGAATAAGAACGAGTGTTGTTGTTTCTTCTCTTCCATTATGCCCTCCGGCTTCAAAGCCTTCTGCCACAATCGCGTCAACGCCACACGCCTCTGCTTTTAGCGCAAACTTTTCGTTGCTCACCACATGCACGACAATAATGCCTGCGGCTTTAAGGGTTTCTGTCCATACGCCTGGATTTCCTGCAGAGGTAAAAACAATAGGAACTTTTTCTTCTAAAATAGTGGCTATGTGTTTATCAATATCAGGGTACAAAAGCGGAAGGTTTACGCCGAAAGGGTTTTTTGTAGCTTGTTTGCATTTTTGAATATGTTCTTTGAGTATCTCCGGATACATACTTCCAGCTCCAATAATCCCTA
>CAMDCQ010000159.1 GCA_945890595.1 Chitinophaga pinensis | reverse complement strand
TCAAAACGCTCGGTGAGTTCCGGATTATTTCTATGCACTTTGGTGAGTGGCGACATACTAATGGGGTAATCCATAATAAACGTTGGTTGAATAAGTAAATGCTCTACTTTTTCGCCAAATATTTCGTCTATCAACTTGCCAGAACCCATATTCTCATCTACATCTGCTCCCAGTTCAATTGCCGTTTTACGAAGTTCATCTTCGCTCATTTGGCTAACATCAATTCCTGTATATTTTTCGATAGCGCCAAATATGGTCAATCGGTCGAAATCTTTACCAAAGTCAATGGTGTGTTCCCCAAAAACTACGGCTGAAGTTCCGTTTACATCTTCCGCTATTTGTCGCAGCATTTGCTCTGTCATGTCCATCATCCACATGTAGTCTTTGTAGGCTACATAGAGCTCCATTTGTGTAAATTCTGGATTGTGCGTGCGATCCATACCTTCATTTCTAAAGTCTTTGGCAAATTCATACACGCCTTCAAAACCGCCTACAATTAGTCTTTTTAGATAAAGTTCATTGGCAATACGCAAATATAGTGGTATGTCTAGTGCATTGTGATGGGTGATAAACGGACGTGCCGCAGCACCACCTGGGATTGCTTGTAAGATGGGAGTTTCAACTTCCATATACCCTTTATTGGTAAGGAAATTTCGCATACTTGCTACCGCTTTGGTACGTTTAATAAAAGTTTCACGTACCTGTGGATTTACAATTAAATCCACATAGCGTTTTCTGTATCGTTGCTCAGGATCTGTAAAAGCGTCATATATTTTACCATCAACCTCTTTGGGCATGGGCAGGGGATTAAGTGATTTACTTAATACGGTAAGTTCTTTTACATGTATAGAAAGTTCACCTGTTTGCGTGCGAAATACATATCCTTTTACCCCAATTATATCTCCTAAATCCAAGAGTTTTTTGAATACTTCTAGGTACATGGATTTGTCCTCACCAGGACAAAGTTCGTCTCTATTGAAATACGCTTGAATGGATCCTTGCTCGTCTTGTAATTCGGCAAAACTTGCTTTACCCATGATGCGTCTACGCATCATACGACCAGCAAATGAGATATTTTCAAATTTAGCTGGCTCATTATCAAACTGTTCTGCTATTTCAGTACTCGAAAAGTCTTTGGCATATACATCGGCAGGATAAGGGTTTATTCCCAGTTCTCTAAGTTTAGAAAGTGACTCCCTACGTTGTATCTGTATGTCGTTTAGCTCCATTGGTGCAAAAAACGTAATTTTTTACTCCATATTGGTTATTCAAGGTGAGATAATCCATTTTTTTTCAACGGAATTAGAAGTTCCGTTGTCTTAGTTTAATCGCATCCTGTTGAAACGCAGGAATACAAATGCTAAAAGACAAATACCTAGGGTAATAAGCGTAATGAATTTATACTTTTCTACGGCGGGAGATACATAAGCGATGGTTACAGAATTTATTCCTTTATCCAGCATTACGCCTTGATAAGTGCCATTTACTTGCTCTACATTAACTTCTTTACCGTTAACTGTAGCCTTCCAAAAAGGAGAGAAGAAACGACCAATAACCAACATGCCTTTTTCAGCAGCATTTACCTTAAATTGCTGTGTGCTTGGCTTATCTACCGTGAGTGAAATATCCTCACTACTTGAGGGCATAGATGATGACAATGGTGTAGCAAACGCACTGTCTACCAATACGTTATTCCCAAAATCAAAGCTGTCGTATACCGTGTTGAGGTGATAGGGTGTTGTTTGATACACCACGCGAGCATAGGGAAACGTTTCCGTTTTTAATAATTGAATACCGGTTACTTGTTCATTTGCCCCATAACTAGGCTCAAGAATAGTAGTAGTTTGCATAACCTTATCGATATTCATTCCTTTTGGATAGCTATGCTTTAAGGTAAGTGCATAAAAACCATCTACATCATGACTCTGAAAAAGCATACCGTGGTTTCTGCGTATAGGGCGTATTTTTACATCTCCGGGTCTATGACGATAGAAGTCAACATCCTTATTTACCTCATCCAATTTTGCGACGTATTGTTTTTCTTGGGCAAGAAGTTCGGCAGGATTACTGGTGCTATTTTTATAATCTTTATTGACATTGGATAAGTTAAAGAATATAAGCAATGAAAGAGCAACGCCATACAACCATTTAGGTAAAGCCTTAAACCAGATCATGCCTGAAAGCAAAACAAGACTAAAGAGAGAAGCAAGTGCCCCCGCTTTTGAATATTTGCTCATCTCCGATTTGTTGATGACATTGACCGCTTGTTCTGCCATAAAGGTGCCTGTTGCGGTTTTACTTAACAGGTACAAGAGAAAAGCGGCAGGAATACCCAATGCAATAAAAAGTGTTTTTTTACCTAAGCGAAGTTGGTCTACATGGTCGAAGGTATAACCGGCAAGAAGCGCAAAACCAAAAGCGACAAACAGCATCGTACGGGCGGGTATACGAAATAAGTCAAAACCAGGCAGGTCAAATAGCATCTCAAACAAGAATGCGTTTTTGCCCAATGCATGTAGCAACCCAAATGCAGAGATGAGCATAAGCCATTGTACCCAACGATTTTTATATCCTAAAATAAAGCCAACAAAACCAAATAAAAATGCGGTTACGCCAAAGTAAAATGAAGTTTCCCAGTAGTGATAGATGCGTTCTGTTGCCATATACTGGTATTGTATAGGCTCATTACCCTTAAACCATCCAAATAACTTTGGGTGTACCAGCGTAAGTAATTGTTTGTATTCTAACGAACCATCTTGTGCATAGTCCAGGTTAATTTCTTCTCTATTGGTATACGGTATGGTTTCGCTGGTTAGTGCAATTTGGGTACTTGCAATGAATAATGTAAGTACAATGGGAGTCAGATATTTAGCAGCATCCAAGGCTATATGTTTGTAAGACTCTTTAGTTCTGAATTTATGAACCAAATTGACTAAAGCTTGTAGCGCCAAAATGAGCACTAAGTAGAAGAAATATTGCGTATGGCCAGCATAAAATGCAGTTGCTAATAAAAGAGCAGCAGCAAAAACGCGGTACCATTTGCCATCTTGGTGTATTTTTTCGAAATGTGCGATAATCCATGGATACCACGCTAGGGTGTAAAGTACAGGATAAAACTGCCAACGACAGATCAATACGCAAGAGAACGTAAGCGAAATAGCAGCAATTATACGCGCCCAAAAACTGAGTTGAAAGGCTTTACCCAATTGGTAAACACCCATAAAAAAAAGTGCATAATGAAATACAATTACCATGCTTAGTAGGTAAAAGAAATCACCACCAACTTCCAAGAACGGATAAAGTATAAGGTGGATGGGATAAAAAAACTGGGTAACGGGGTCTGCAGCATGTATGGTTCCTCCAAAACTATACGGATTCCAAAATGGAATTTCACCTGCGTGATACGACTCTACATTAAACGTAAAAAAAGGCAAGTATTGCTCAAATAGATCGCTCCAATAGCTGCTCCAAAAAAACTGGGTTTCAAAAATTTGCTCGGCAAAAAAATAACCTACGGTTGCTGCGCAAATGGCAAGAGCCGCAAAAATCTCTGCTTTTGCAGGAAATGTAATTGTCCTTTTAGATCCTGATGGAGGAGATGTGGTAGCTGTTGTGCCAGATCTAATCTTGTGTTTCTTCTTGGTAGCTGTCATAATCTGTGTTGATATCCCAAAGGTTATGCGCGTATCCGTTTTCAATATTTTCGGCAGCTAAAATACCCATGAGTAAACTATGGTCTTGATTGTTGTATTTAAATGATCCGTATCTTCCCACCGCCTGAAAGTTTTGGAATGTTTTCAGGTACTCGGTCATTACTTCTAAGTGATCCTTGTAGCCCACTTTATAAATGGGATAACATCTTGGTATTTTAAAAACATGACTATTAAGAATCTCTTTGCCGTGATGTAATCCGGTTTCTATTAGTTCTTTTTTGGCTAGATTTTCAAAATCTAGGTCAGGCATACTCCATTCTGCATCGTCAAAATTACACCAATATTCTAAGACCAAGATGGTGGTTTGCTTATTACCATAGAGCTCAGGCACCCAGTTTCTAAAATTCGTTATTCTGCCGGTTTTTAGCTGTGGCGAATGCACATACAGCCAGTTATCTGGAAAAAGATCAATGCCATCAACTTCTAAATATACCAGTACGGTATTTCTAAATTCCAATTTATTAACAGCATCTTGAACAGCAGCTGGTGCGCTAGGTAAATGTTGTACCAGTTGCGTAATGGGCATAGAAGAAATAACATGATCGTAAGCAATCTTTTGTTGATTTTCGTCAATAATTCCGTTTACCACATTACCATCTACCGAGAGTCCGTGAATGCGTTTGCCTAAATGAATGTGACCTCCATTTTGAGCAACGTAAGCAGCCATTTTTTCATAAATCTGTCCAGTTCCGCCGTTGGCATAGAAAAACTGATCTACCAGAGATTTGTGGGTGTTGCCTTTTCCGCCTTTGAACGCATTGAGAACAGCTTCCATAAGACTAAGTTTTTTTATACGTTGTGCTGCAAAGTCAGAATCAAGGTCTTTACAACTGATACCCCAAAGTTTTTCACTGTAGGTCTTAAAGAAAATTTCAAATAGTCTTCTTCCAAATCTACTTACCACCCAGTTTTCAAAGGAGCCATCTGGTTTGGTAGGGGAAAATCTTTCTTTGGCGTAGCTTAGCATGCATATAGCCGAAGTAAACAGGCCTAAGTTGCTAAGTACATTCATTACTTTTAGAGGGTAGTAAAAATAGTTACCTTGATAAAAAACACGTGTAATTCTGTTTACTTCTTGGTATTCATCACCCGCTATTTCCAACCAAAGATCATTGATACGCTTGTCGGTGCTAAAAAATCGATGTGGTCCTAAATCTACGATTTGTCCCCATAGGTTAAAGCTTCGAGACATACCACCTACCTGACTATCCGCCTCATAAACATCTACTTTGTAGCCTTTTTTTGTAAGTTCATACGCGGTAGCCAGACCTGCAGGGCCTGCACCAATTACACAAATTTTATCTGAATGCATTAAAAATAAAGATGGACAAAACTATTTGTTTTATCATGACTTTACAAGTTTTAATAGGCGTTCACTATTGTCTTCGCCGATTTCTTTAAAAAGTGCCCATCAAAATAGCGTGAAAAGAGAGATGGCAAGATGCAACTAATTGTTTGAAAAGTGGTCTAATGTAAAAGAGTCGGTGTATTTTTGTTTTGAAATGAGGAGGTCTATTTGGTTGTGTTTTTGGATTAGCGTTACGGTGCAATTAGCA
>CAMDCQ010000158.1 GCA_945890595.1 Chitinophaga pinensis | reverse complement strand
CTCGACACATGTAAGGCTTCTGCATACTTTTCATCATCATCCAAATGAAAATCAGGATGATACGCTTTACTCAATCTTAGATAGTCTTGTTTTAACTTGGCCTCGTCTATAAAAAATAATTCTTCTATGTTATAAAATGAAAAGAAATTATCCATTAAATCTAGCCGAAGAATGCATTGAATGCATCAATAAACAAGATAAAGCCCATTAGTGCGAATAAAATAACCATGCCCACTATCTGGAAATAGTACATCACTTTTTCAGGCAGTGGTTTTCTACGCACCATTTCGATGAGTAAGAACAATACGTGTCCTCCATCTAATGCCGGAATAGGTAACAGGTTCATAAACGCTAAGATGAAAGATAACATGCCTGTTAACTCCCAGAAACGCTGCCAAATCCACTCTGACCCAAATATTTTAGCAATGCCTACAGGACCACTAACCGATTTTACAGGGTTAAGCTTTCCTTTAAACATCTCACCAAACGCGATAATATTCACTTTTAGCGTATTGATGCCTTTGTTATACCCTGCAGGAAAAGATTCAAAGAATCCAAAATTTTGATGTACCGTATCCACCTCGTATTGAGCGTAGAGTGCGTAAGGTAGATTAATTACACCTGCAGTATCTACGGCCACGGCTAGGTTCATTTTAGCGCCTGCTCTCATAATCGTGAGTTGCGCAGTATCTCCTTTGTGAGGGGCAAGCAAACTCTTTATCTCATCGTAATAGGTTATGGATGTACTATCAATACCAATGATCACATCCTTTTGCTGCAAGCCTGCATTGTAGGCATTACTTATTGTAGGATCTTCAAAATTACTGAAATCGCCCACTTCTGCTATGCGTCTGAAATCGAATAGTCTAAGATCACCTCTACTTTCAAGTACTTGCTTGCGCACACTGTCTTCAATTTGAATGGTTAATTCTTGACCATCACGAAGCACAGAATAGGTAAGCCCTTCTCTGATATAATTTACAGGATCAAATAAGTCTAGGAAATTTTCGGCATTCTTACCGTTTACAGCAACAATTTTATCGCCTGTTTTAAGTCCAGCATTTTCTCCTATCTCACCAACAAGCACACCACCTTTTTCCATTACGGCTGCATTTGGCAACGACGTTGTACCGTAGTAAAAAAGGGAAAGTCCAAATATTAAAACTCCTAAGATAAAGTTAACCGTTACCCCTCCTATCATCACGATAAGTCTTTGCCACGCAGGTTTACTTCTAAACTCAAAATCTTCTGGTTCTGAAGCAAGTTGTTCTTGATCCAGACTCTCGTCAATCATGCCGCTTATTTTTACATATCCTCCTAATGGCAACCAGCCAATACCCCATTCGGTATCTCCAATCTTTTTGCTAAAAAGCTTAGTGCCCCACGCATCAAAGAAGATAAAGAATTTTTCTACACGAATACCAAATGTACGTGCGGCAATGTAATGTCCCCATTCGTGCAGTGATACTAATATCGCTAAGGCCAGAATAAGCTTACCTGCCATTATCAATGTTCCCATTTTATTTATTAAAATTTAAAGGTGCGAAAATATACTTTTACGGCTGATAAGCTGAAGCTAAAGAACAGTATATGGACCAATCTATTTTTTTTTACGCTTAAAAGGTATCACCCCTTGATACAGAAAGACGTACTCCCCACATGTTTTATAGGCACATCTTCTTTTATCAAGTGTACTTGCCAAATTTCAGAAGGTTTAAGTTGTTTTAACCGTTCAAAAAGCACCTTACAACATTGTTCTATTAGTTTAAATTCCTCGTTCATAACCGTTAATACCGTTTCATGAATTTGTTCATAATTGATGCTAATATCCATTTCATCAAATGATTGGGTACTGGGAAATGTTGAAAACACCTGCACCGAAATAGAATAGAAACCGCCTATTTTACGTTCACTCTCGTACCAGCCGTGATGTGCCTTTACTCTTATATTATCTATACTTAGAATTGTTTCTAAACTACTGCTCATATCGGTCCTATGTTGACTTTAAATTTTACATTTGCAAACATAGTTTTATATACCAAAATGACCTTAGAAGAAATAAATTTGCTTAAAGAGGCTAAGAAAGGACAAGACCTATTTACCCACCCAGATTTTTACAACATAGATGATCTTTTAACCGAGGAACATCTTTTAGTACGAGACAGTGTGCGTAGTTATGTAAAAAGAGAACTTTCTCCAATTATTGAGGCATGTGCTGAAAATAATTACTTCCCCTCTCACATTATTAAGCAACTAGGTGAAGTTGGATGCTTTGGTCCGCAAATACCCGCTGAATACGGTGGCGGTGGTTTAGATTATATTAGCTATGGCATTGCTATGCAAGAATTAGAGCGATGCGACAGTGGAATTCGTTCTACGGCAAGCGTACAAGGATCGTTGGTGATGTACCCCATTCATAAATTTGGAAGTGAAGAACAAAAACGCAAATTCTTACCCAAATTAGCAGTTGGGGATATGTTAGGTTGTTTTGGCTTAACAGAGCCCGACCATGGCAGCGACCCAAGTGGAATGACCACTCACTTTAAAGAAGACGGTGATGATATCATCTTAAATGGTGCAAAAATGTGGATCAGCAACTCGCCACAAGCAGACATTGCTGTTGTATGGGCTAAAAATGAAGATGGCATTATTCACGGCGTTATCGTAGAAAGAGGAATGACTGGATTTTCCACCCCTACAACACACGGAAAATGGAGTTTAAGAGCTAGCATTACAGGCGAATTGGTTTTTGACAATGTACGTATTCCAAAATCAAACATTTTACCTGGCGTTAAAGGTTTGAAAGGTCCTTTAACATGTCTCAACTCTGCAAGATACGGGATAAGTTGGGGTGCTATTGGTGCGGCTATGGATTGCTATGAAAGTGCCAGGAGATACGCAGCCGAAAGAAAACAATTTGGAAAACCTATTGGAGGGTTTCAATTGCAACAAAAAAAATTAGCAGAAATGCTAACCGAAATTACCAAAGCACAATTAATCTGCTGGAGACTTGGCAACCTTATGAATGCAGGAAAAGCAACGCCAGCTCAAATTTCATTAGCCAAACGAAACAGTGTGGAAATGGCTATAAATGTAGCCAGAGATGCTAGACAAATGCATGGAGGTATGGGCATTACGGGAGAGTATCCAATGATGCGACATATGATGAATTTAGAAAGTGTTGTTACCTACGAAGGGACACATGATATACATTTGCTGATTTTGGGCATGGAAATTACCGGAGAAAATGCGTTTACGTAGTTTCAGCATTTTAATTGGAATCTGTTTTTTAGGCTGCAGTTATGCTGCCAAACTGCCCAAAAGTTATGAGAAAACTCCGGCACTTTTACATGTCTCTTCACTTAAGCAACATGATAGCGTAGGTTTTAATCTCGTACAAGCACTCCAAGAATTAATATACCCCAAATTACTTACCGGAGACCTAGCATTGTGGGAAGGCAGCGATAAGAAGAAAATCGTCGAATCTCAAAACTTTAGGGCTTTGGAGCGAAATGCCAGGCTTCCATTTGTAAGCAGCAATGATTTATTCGTGTATGAATATTGGGAAATTTTCAATAAAACGTTCACGTTTGAAATTCAAGGATTTTCATTTACAGGAACCACTAAAGCGGGCAAAAAAATAAACTATGGTTATGTAGATATTCAAGATATCACCAATCTTCTTAAAAACACTACCATACCGGCTAATGCTAGCGGTTCAGCCGATCTAAGCTTTTGGAATGCGTTGCACAGCAAATCATATCCTTTCCATCTCGTTCAATTCGGTAACAATAATTTTAAATCCAATCTAAGAGCTTCCTTACAAATCCAGTATCAAGCTTTACAAGATCCAAGTATTAACCGAGCGTTTACCAAAATAATGCCTGTCAAGAAAATAAATTACAAAGTATTGGCTCCAGACATTAACTCCAACTTGGAGAATAAAAACTTCTACCGCATATTCACAGAAACCGTGAATAAGAACAAACAGACCATTTTAAACAATACAGAATCAGACCATTTTAAAACAATCCTATTTCTTCCATGGGAAATAGATCAAATCAATATTCTTGAAAAATGGAGTAAATACAAGAATATTCCTTTCCAAGAACTCGTATCTGTGGAACTTATTATTGACAATAACAGCGTTATCTTGTCATCAAAACAACTAGAAGAATTGGGAATTAAACTAAATTTGCAATCTTTAGAAGAATATATAAGCGAGAAAAGATTCTCCTTTTTGCTAGATGAAATCAACACCCAAGAGATCGCCCCACAACAATCAGAAACATACTATAAATTACTTTTAACAAATCCCTGGAATAAAATAACACCATAAAATGAATAAAATTAAATTTGGAACAGACGGTTGGAGAGCGATAATAGCGCAAGAATACACCACAGATAACGTTGCTCGAGTTGCTTATGCAACCGCTAAATGGATCAAAAATACATCAGATAATCACAGTGCGGTTATTGGCTATGACTGCAGATTTGCCGGCAAACTTTTTACCGAAACAACCATATCTGTACTCATAAATGAGGGCATAAAAGTATATACATCAGAAGGTTTTGTGTCTACCCCAATGGTATCACTCTCCACTCTTAAACACAAAGCCTTTGCAGGAATCGTTATTACCGCTAGTCACAATCCTCCCAGTTATAATGGTTTTAAGATTAAAGCACATTACGGTGGCCCAGCTATACAAGACGAAATAGATGCCGTTGAAATCTTGATTCCCGATAGTCACGAAGTAACTATTCTCTCAATGGAAGAACTTAAAAAGAGTGACTTAGTTGAGATCATTGACATGGAGCAAGAATATATAGACCATGTAGAAGCTAATTTTGATATGGACGCTATTAAAAAAAGTGGAATTAAATTTGGTTACGATGCCATGTATGGTGCTGGTCAAAATGTAATTCGAAGATTATTACCCGATACTTTTTTGATGCATGCAGAATACAACCCTAGTTTTATGGGACAGGCACCTGAGCCAATTGCACGTAACCTAAAACCATTTGCTGAGCACATACGAAACAGTGACATTTCTTGCGGTCTTGCTACTGATGGTGATGCCGACAGGATTGGATTGTTTGATGAAAATGGTGATTTTGTAGATTCACACCACATTATTCTGTTGCTCATTAGATATCTTGTAGAAATGAAAGGCGTGAAAGGCAATGTATATACTAGTTTTAGTTGTACCTCTAAAATTAAAACCCTTTGCGATCATTATGGATTAGAAAACACCGTAACCAAAATAGGCTTTAAATA
>CAMDCQ010000157.1 GCA_945890595.1 Chitinophaga pinensis | reverse complement strand
GAGTAACCAATGGTGCTGCAATATGTTATAATACTGCAATGAGATTTGGAACAGTTACTGGTGTTAACGGAGCAGGATTTAGTCAAAAAATGTACCTTGACGCTTCAGGCAATTTAGGTTTAGGAGTAACACCAAGTGCGTGGTGGAGTGGAGCAAGGTCTATGCAAATAGGTCTTGGTGGTTCTATTGCTGCAAGAACATCTTCCGATTATGCGGCAGTTGAATTAAGCGCAAACCAAATAATAAATACATCTGCACAAAGAGTTTATATAGGTACAGGTTATGCAAGTTTATATGAACAATTTGATGGCGCACATAAATGGCTAACCGCTCCTTCAGGAACGGCAGGTAACGCTATCAGCTTTACACAAGCTATGACGTTAGATGCGAGTGGTAGATTGGGGATTGGAATTACAAGTCCTTCAAGTAAGTTACATATTGAGTCATCTACTTTTGATGATTTTATAAAACTTACAAGAACAGGAATTGGTTCTATGGGTATTACTGCTACTAATCCAAGAGGTATACAAACAACAGACGCTGCTGGGAATTTTGTAGGGTGGCACGTTACTGCAACAGGCAACGTAGGTATAGGAACTACCTCGCCAAGTGATATTTTACATTTAGCAAAAAGTGGAACTGGTGTTTACAATGCAATACATTGGACTAATCCAAATTCTACTGCTGATTTTTATGTTGGCATTGGAGGTAGTTCTGCGCCAAACGGAAATTTGCAAAATAACGCGTACTTATATAATGTAGGAAATAGTGCAATAGTAATTGCTACAAACGACACCGAGCGTATGAGAATAACAAGCGGTGGGAATGTGGGCATTGGAACTACAAGTCCTGCTGTTCCTCTTCAAATACGAGATAGCTCAGTTTCATCAGGTGGGTCAGCAATTTTTGCTTATGGCTTTGATGGTGCTGCAAACTTTTTTACTTCAAGAGGGGAAGACCCATATAACGCTGCTTTATATCTATATAATAATCCTTCTGCAGGTCAAGGATATGGAACAGGTATAATTTTTAGAGCTAAAAGTGATACTACTGTTAGCCAAATACAAGGTGCTATTTATACTACTTGGACTACAGCTACTGATGCTAGTAGAACATCTAAATTGGTGTTTACAACAACCAACTCAGGAACTAGTAGTGATAAAGTTACTATTTTAGGAAATGGGAATCTACTTGTGGGAACTACTACTTCTACGGGTTCATTAAATACTGAAATAACTATTAATAACTCAAGTGCAGGGAACTATGCAGGTATTGGATTTAAAACGGCAGACACTAATAGAGGGTACATTGGAGCAACAAGTACAAGTATTGAAATAGGTGCAATAGGTTTTACTTCATTCTATACAGGTGGCGGATTTGAACGTATGAGAATAACAAGCGGTGGGCAGTTTATTGTTGGTGATACATCAATGGCTTATGCTAATTCAATTGGATATGTAGTAGGTTTTAAAAGTGCATTTACAGGTCAAAGCATCATATCAATTGCAAGAGCAGGACAAACATTAGCCTCACAAGGTATGTTTATTGGACTTGATACGACTACATCATATTTTTGGAATAGAGATAATATAGCTATTACTTTTGGTACTAATGACACCGAAAAAATGAGAATAACAAGCGGTGGGAATGTAGCCATAGGTAGTACAAATGCAGACCCATTATCATTAGGTAGGGATAGGAACTTAGCAATAGTAACAACAGGAACTAACGCAGCATTAACTATTGTAGGTGGTGGCGCAGCTCGTATAGATTTTGGAGTAGGCGCAACAAGAACAGGTGGGATATATTCCGACTCTACAAATTTTATGGAGATTTTTACAAGCACAGCTTTGCCGATTGTGTTTAGTCCTAATGCTAGTCAAGCAATGAGAATAACAAGCGGTGGTGATGTATTAGTAAACGCAACTGCCACTACTCAAGGAGCTAAGTTCTATGTAAATGGAATAGGTGCTTTTGGAAGTGTTTATGTAGGAGCATTAGGTACAGGTACTGTTTATTCAAACGCAGGATTCCTGACCAATACCAACCCTTCAGACAGAAGATTAAAAACCAATATCATACCACTTACCTATGGTTTAGCTGATATATTAAAACTAAACCCTGTTTCGTACAATTGGAAAGATGGAAGCAATGGTAAACAATTTGGATTCATAGCACAAGAGGTTCAAGATGTAATGCCTGATGCAGTTAAAAATGGCGAATACTTAGGACTTGAAAAAGATGCTATCTATTCAGCCTTGGTTAACGCTATAAAGGAGCAGCAAAGTCAAATCAACGAATTAAAATCACAAATAAAATAAAACAAAAATGGCAACAACTTATTCATGGGTAGTTAGTTCAATGGATTCTTACCCTAAAACAGCAGATGATTTAACAGATGTCATTTGTACAATTCATTGGCGCAGGCAAGCAACACAGGTAGATGGAGATAAAACGTATTTCGCAGATGTATATAGTACATTAAGCGTACCGGCTCCGGACCCAGCTGATTTCGTTCCTTACGACCAAGTAACAGAAGCAATGGTAGATAGCTGGTTGACTCAAGGCTTGGATATTGAATCTTTAGACGCTAATTTGGATTCTCAAATAAATGACCAAATTAACCCTAAAATTATCACACTTCCATTACCGTGGGCCCCAGCTCCAGTAGAAATACCTAAACCAACAACTTTATAAAATAGTGGAAAAGTTTTGTAATTTTTAATTAAAATTCATTATTTTTGGACAAAACACATATTGTATGAAATTAAACCTAAATGAAATCGTAGAACTGCATTATGAATTAAATGGTATGACTTACACCAAAGAAGGTGTTTCTACCGTGGTTTCTAATGGACTTCTAAAACAAAAAACAAGCATGAAAAACAAGCTTTATTTCCAAAGGCTTAACAAAGTAGTAGAAGCGGAAGTAAAGTTGCTAGATGAGTCTAAAAAGGAGCTTTTTGACAAGTTTGGCGAAGGGGAAGGTGAAGAAAGACACATCCCTAAAGAAAAAATGGAAGAATTTAACAAAGAGTATGTGGATTTACTTAATGCTGAAAAAGAGATAGACGTGGTTAGCTTGTGGTCAACAGACATCACACCTGAAACCCTAGCGTCTATTGAAACAGAAGAAGTATATCCTGTTTTTTTAAAATTAGTAGACAAATAACAGAAAATGACAAATCACAGTCACCAAGCCGACATCGCTACACTAATTAGCATTTCTGGAGCAGCCGTAACAATAAGCTCAATCCAACCATTTGTAAGTTTAGCTGCCGGTTTGGTGGCTATAGTATCAGGATTGTTCGCAATTAGATACTACCATAAGAAAACGAAGAACATCAAAAAAAATGACGCATAATGAGAAAGGTAGCATTTTTACTACTTTTCCTTTGTAGCTGCGCAACAGTTAAAAAGAACGAGAAAAGAACAGACAGTACCGTAACTAGAACATTGGATTCGGTACACGTTACGTTCTATGACAGCGTTACTAAAGTGATTGAAAAAGAGCAGTATTTCACAAAAACAATTACATACTACGATACCTTATGGGTAACCAAAGATAGTATGATTACGATTCCAAAGTATACAGAAACTTGGACATCAGGAACTAAAGAGAAGCAATCAGACACGAAACTAAGCAAAAAGGATTCTGTTAATACCAATAAGTCAGAAACCATCCAAAAAACCACCACAGAGAAAAGTAAAGAAAAAACTGCTAATAACTTTTATAAGATTTTATTCTTCATAATGGTTATAGTTTTAGTTATTTATATCTATGAAAAACTGAGAAAATGAAACAGATAAATCATAATATTAAAGGGTTTGTTTGGGTGTTGGGGTTTATTATTATTGTAACATTATTAGTTTTATTAACATGAAAAGATTATTTAGCTGGGCTTCGGGCTTCGTGTCAGACAACGGAGAAGCATCAAGTAAAAGATTAGTTGGTATCGTATGTTCTGGATTCCTTTGCTGGACCATGTACGCAAATTCATTTACAGAAGAACATTTTGCCCCATCGGCAGTGCTTGTTCAAGCTGTAGCTGCTTTGGCGTTTGGTTGCCTAGGCCTTACATCTGCAGAAAAGATATTTAAGAAAGAAAAAACTGAAGAATAATGGCAAAGGCAGTAAGAAAGAAAGCAGAAGAATCAGAAGGCCTTAAAATAGGAGCCAATCCGCTACCTATCAGCTTTGCTCAATTCTCAAAGAATCCAGTAGTAGGTACTATGTTCTTAGTTATTATAGGTATTTCAGCTCTATATGTAGACATCAGAAGTACGTTTAATAAGCAAATTGATGGTCAAGGTAGCAAGATAGAGAAGCTAGAAGGTAAGGTGGATATATTGCAAGATGCAGTTCGCAGATGCGATAGTTCCCTATCATCAGCCACTACCAAATTAAGCACATTAAACCAACTTGGGAAAATACAAAATATCAAGTAATGAAATATTTATTCATTTTATTCGTTGTATACGGGTGCCAATCAGCAAGCACACAAGCGGTAAGTGATGAAAATATGAAAGAGCTTGAGTTCCAAAAGTTGATGCAGGGGGTACAACAAACTAATCAAATGAGCGCTTTAGCTCAACAAAAAGCAGCCGAAAAAGAGGTTCAGATAGTAGGGAAAGCTGTGAAAACTATAGTAAGTTTAAAATCAGAAATAAACCAATTAAAATCTGAACTAAATGAAATTAAAGGTAAACTTGATTCTGCTAATACTGTTGACACTAGCAGCGAGAAATTCCAGCTACGCCCAATACGTTAAAAAAATTGGTGGAGAGGAAAAAATAATCATCACCAAGTCAGAAGGGCAAAGGATTAATGCTGCATTTGACAGCTTAAATAACGTAGTCGGTTCCCAAAATCGTAAAATAGATAGCTTACTGAAAACTAATCAATCAGTAAAGGATAGCCTAAAGCTAGAAATTTCTAGTTTATTCAGAGTAAAAGATACACTAAATTACCAAAATAGAGTTAATTTAGATACGCTTAATGATTACAAATCAAGATACTATAAGAATATAGCTGTGTATAATCAGTTTGAAAAAGATGTAAAGTTTGAACAAAAACTTCACAAGTTCAATAGTACCTTATTTACATTATTAGTAATATTTCTTTACTCTCAAATAAAATAAAATGAAACTAGAAGCGTTATCTAAAAAGATTCCTGCCAATGTAATGGAGGAAATACCTCTTATTATGGAGAAATTTGGCATTGATAATCCACTTAGACTATCTCATTTTCTTTCTCAGTGCGCACATGAAAGCGGTAATTTTAAATTAGTAAGAGAAAACTTAAAC